>DATFMD010000048.1:0-6590 GCA_035267125.1 Nitriliruptoraceae bacterium
GTCTCGGCGGCGTCACTGTGTCACGCACCCACCCGAGCATCGTCCGCGGGACAACAGGCAGCCATGGCAAGGTCCATCGCGAAGTTGGGACCTCAGCGCAAGAGTTGAGCGGCCGAGTTTTCTGGGACTGAGAGCTTCGCCAACCCGTTCACGCGACGCAATGGCGTGCCAACCACCGCAACCGGCCATCCGTGCCCGACTACCGTTGCAACCATGGCCGTCCCACACCGGTCACCCCGCGATCTGCGACGGCCCGTGGCATCACCGGGAATTCGGGCCTGGGGAGGTTGGGGCGATGACCGTGGATCGGAACTCGGGCGCAATGATCCGAGTGTTTGGCGGCGCAAGCGTTGACAGCGCGGGCGAGCCGGTGAACATCGGCGGGCCCAGACAACGACGCCTGCTGGCCCTGCTGGCCCTGCGCGCCGGTGCCGTCGTGTCCGTGGACTGGCTCGCCCAGCACCTCTGGGATGATCACAACCGACCAGTGGAGACCACGCCGGCGCTCCGCGTGTACGTGTCGCGGCTGCGCGCTGCCATGCCCGGCGACGCAGCGGAGTGGATCGCAACCGCTCCGTCCGGCTACCGATTGGCGGCACCATCCGACGTCGTCGAGCACCTCCACTTCCGCAACCTTCGAACGATGGCAGCGCGCGCGAGCCGTGCCGGCGACCCGCAGACGGCCCACGACGTGCTCGCCGAGGCGCTCACGTTGTGGCGTGGCGATCCGTTCCGTGAGTTGGACGACGTCGCCGTCGCCCGCGCCGAGATCGAGCAGTTGCACGTGGACCGGCTGGAGATGCTCGAAGAGCGATGGGAGGCGGCGCTCGCGCTGGGTCGTCACACCCAGATCACCGGGGAGCTCGCGGCATTCACCTTGGAACACGGTTTGCGCGACCGCGCCGTGCGCCAGCGGGCACTGGCTCTGCACCGCAGCGGCCGCACGGCAGACGGAGTCGCTGTCGTTGCCGAGCATCGGCGGCTGCTGGCCGACAAGACCGGGCTCGATCCCTCGCCGGCCATGGTTGCCCTCGAGGAAGCGCTGCTCACCGGGGATCCGACGCTGGACGTCGGACGGCCGCTGCGTGGCTACACGATGCTCGAGCAGACGGCCCGCGGAACATTCTCGGTGGTCTGGAAGGGTCTCCAGCCCTCGGTTGACCGACCGGTCGCCATCAAGCAGATCCGCGCCGAGCTGGCGTCGCGACCGGGCTTCATCCGCCGCTTCGAGTCCGAGGCACGCCTGGTCGCGCGCCTCGAACATCCCCACGTGGTCCCGCTGATCGACTACTGGCGTGACCCCGGTTCGGCGTACCTGGTCATGCAGTGGATGGCCGGGGGCACCCTCGAGGACAAACTGCGTGCAGGGCCGCTCGAGCTCGAGGAAACCCTTGCCTTGGCGAGTCAAGTGGGCGCAGCCCTGTCCGCCGCACATGCCCGAGGGGTCGTCCACCGTGATGTCAAGCCGGCGAACATCCTCTTCGACGAGTTCGGGAACGCGTTCCTCGGTGACTTCGGCATCGCCGCGACGCCCACGACCGGTGGCCACGACGACGTCAGCCGGGCAGACCCTCAGGGTTTGGCAGTGGGGACTCCCGCATACGCTTCGCCGGAGCAGGCCCGTGGAGACCGGCCGGGGCCGCCAGCGGACCTGTTCAGTCTTGGCGTCGTCCTGGTCGAGTGCCTGACCGGCGCCGTGCCCGAACGGCGCGCGTCCACGGACGACGCCGATTCGTCCTCCCAGCAGCTCCTGACGGGTCGGCCAGCGGTGCCCGAGAACCTGGGAGTCGCACTGCAACGGGCGACGATCGACGACCCACAACGACGCTTCTCGACCGCCGATGAGCTCCTCGCTGCCCTCGGGGTGGCTCCCCGGCCGGTCCTCGGTTCGGCTGGCGACGTCGGGTTTGCACGGTCAATTGACCTGCCCGATCCCTACGTCGGGCTGCGAGCCTTCGACGATGGCGACGCCGAACGGTTCTTCGGTCGCGACGCCTTGGTCGCGGAGGTGACGGCACGGCTGCGGAACGTGGGACCGGAATCGCGGTGCGTCGCTGTGGTGGGCCCGTCGGGCTCCGGCAAGTCGTCGGTGGTGCGTGCCGGGGTGGTGCCGGCACTTCGGGCGGGGGCCGTGCCCGGGTCCGAAGACTGGTTCGTCACGACGATGGTCCCGGGCAACGATCCGTACGCCTCGCTCGAGGCTGCCCTGTTGAGGGTGGCCATCGACCCGCCTGCGTCGCTGCCGGACCGGCTCCGCAGCGGCCCGACCGGGATCGTGGAAGGGGCTCGTCTCTGCATGCCCGACACCGATGCGGTCGTGGTGGTGGTCGTGGACCAATTCGAGGAGGTGTTCACCAACTCGCCCGGAAGCGTCGTCAACTCGTTTCTGGCCGCCATGGCGACAGCGGTGAACGACGACAAGTCCCCGCTCAGGCTCGTGCTGACCGTGCGTGCCGACCACTACCACCGACCGCTTGGGCATCCGAGCTTCGCGGGGGTGCTCAAGCGGGCTGCGATCGACGTGACCCCGATGACCGCAGTTGAACTCGAGCAGGCCATCACTCGGCCCGCCCGGCCGCTCGGAATCCGCTTCGAGCAGGGCCTCGTCGCTCGCATCGCCGCGGACGCGGTCGGAAGGATCGGGTCGCTGCCGCTGCTGCAGTACGCGCTTGGCGAAGTGTTCGACCGACGCGAGGGCGCGCTGATCACCAGCGTCGCGTATGACCGGATCGGTGGTCTCACAGGGGCACTGACCTCACGGGCGGAGCAACTCCACCTCGAGGGGGACGACGACGAGCGCGCGGCGACGCGGCGGCTGTTCGGACGCCTGACCAATCCATTGGAACAAGGGCCGGACATTCGTCGTCGGGTCCCACTGGCCGACCTGGAGCATGACGCCCCGACCCGCGTCGTCGTGGCACGGTTCGGCGAGGCACGGCTTCTGACGTTCGACCGCGACGAGTGGACGCGCGCTCCGACCGTCGAGGTCTCGCACGAGGCCCTGCTGCGGGAGTGGCCGCGGCTTGCCGACTGGCTGACGACTGATCGAGACCTGCTCCGGACATCCGAGCAAGTGGCGGCTGCGGCCAGTGCCTGGGACGAGGGCGGGCGGGTCCCCGCAGACCTTTACCGGGGCGGTCGGCTGGAGGCGGCAGCCACGCTGGCGGCCAACTCCCCCGAGCACCTGCGACCGCTTGATCTTGCCTTCATCGAGGAATCGACGCGCTTTGCTGAACAAGCCCGTTTACAGGACGCGGCACGGCTCACTCGACTGCGGCGTCTGGTCGTGGGCACCGCCATGGCGCTCGTCGTGGCGGTGTTGGCGGCTGGTGTTGCGATTGGCCAGCGGCAACGGGCTGTCGCGGCCGCCCGTGAAGCAGAACTGCAGTCGCTCGTCGCGCTGTCGGGATCCCAGATCGACCAGGATCCCGACCTGGCCATCCTGCTGGCACTCGAGGCACACCGACGCGCCCCGGGCAGCGCCACGGAAGGCGCTGTGCTCGCGGCGCTCGCTGGCGGTACGGCTGTCAGCAGGATTGCGAGCGTGCCGATCGTCGGTGACCTGGACGAGTGCCCCTGGGTGGGCACGGACGCCACGAACGTCCCGCAGTTCGGTGTCGTCGACGGACTGCTTGCCGTCGGTGGGCCGGGCGACGACACCGTCTCGTTCCTGGGACCAGCACCAGCGGACTGCGTGTACTGGTTGATGAACCCGGAGCGGTCACGGATGGTGGTGATCGGTCCCGAAGAACCCGGACAACCACTGGCGATCGACGCCCCGCGACAGCTGTATCACGGCGAGGGTGTCGACCTGGGGCCGGGACTGCCGTTGACCAGGGACCAGTGGGTGCTGGCCACCGGCTTCCTGGCCCAGGACCGGTTGGCGCTGGTCGACTGGGCCGAGGCTCGAGCCTTCGTGGTGGACGCGATGACTGGCGTCGGGATCGGTACCGGGGTCACCGGCGAGTTCGTGAGTGGCAGTGCGATCACCGAGGACGGGATGCGCTTCGTGGTCGGCTTCGCCAACCCGAGCGATCCGGACAGGACCGGCGAACTCTTCGTCGTCGATGCAGCGACTGGCGAGTCATCATTCTCGATCGTCACGAGCGCACCGCCATCCGCGATCGACATCGACGAGCGGACAGGCGACATCGTGGCGGCCCTGGAAGGCGGCCGGGTCGTGCGCATCGACCCGGCGGTGGGCGAGATCCACGACGTCTCGCGGGTGACGACGACCTCGCCGATGCAGCAGCTGCGCGTCCTGGACGACGGCCGGATCATTGTCGTGTCCGCCAGCCAGATCGAGGTCATCGAGAGCTCGGGCGAGGTTGGTCGCATCGTGCCGGTCCGAGACATCGAGGAGATTGGCGTGACCGTCGATGGCCGAGTCCGGGCCACGACGAGCGACGACCGCTGGGAGACCTACGACGTCGACGGCAACGCACTGACCGAAGCCACGATTCCCTTCGGCGAGCGCGGCACCGTGGTGATCGCGCAGGGACGAGCCGTGGTGACATATCCCCCCGACGGTCGACAGGAGGTCATCGAGCTGTCGACGGGCGCGCGCGAGCCGCTCGAAGTCGGACCTGCCGATGGCGTCCTCATCGGCGCGGAGCCCTACCAGGGTGGCTTCTGGGCGTTGACCGTCGCCCCGTTCACGATGACCCACTGGCGCGACGGCGATCTCGTCGCCGAGGTCGAGCTTCCGGGTTCGGTGCCTGAATCCACCGGCGGCTTCATCGTCGCCTCGTCGCGTCCTGACGACCCGTGGCTTCTGTGGATCGAGGAGCGGGGCTGGCGCATTTCGTTGGACCCCGGCGATGCTCGGGTCCTGCAGGAGTTCGGGCCGGCGGAGGCTGCGGCGGCCGTGCCGAGCCTCGACGGCGGGGCCCACACGATCTCGCCGCTCGGAGTGGTCACCACCCATGGGCCAGGAGGCGATGTCGTCGGGACCTTCGACACGGACCTGGTTGCCGTCCGCGGCGCCGTGCCAGATCCGGCCTCGGATCGCTTCTTCGTGTTCTCCGGGATGCGCAGCGGCGTCGTGGTCGTGGACCCGGTGGCACAGACGACACGGCAACTGTCGATCGGGCAGGTCGTGAGCAGCCTCACCGTCTTCGGCGACGCCGCGCACCGCATCGTGGTCGCGACCGAGGACGGTGCCGTCAGGCTCTGGGACGTGGCCGACGATCGTCTCCTGGGCGTCGCCTACCAGGGCACCGGCGCCACCTCGGCGAGCTCGTGGTACGACCGCGCCACCGACACGGTGTGGGTGGTCACGGGTGAGCGGCTCGTCCAGATCCCGGTGGAACCCGAACGCTGGATCGCGAAGGCCTGCGCAGCGGTGGGTCGCGACCTGACACCAGACGAGTGGGACCAGTACGTCCCGGGAGGAGGTGACCCAGTGCCCGTCTGCACGTTGTAATGCAGCTGTAGGGCAGATCTGGGAGCGTCCATGGCACGAGGCGGCCGAACTCGTCGGTAGCCACGACCAGGAGACAACAACGATGACCCGGACCTTGCAGACAACCCGGCGAGCAGCCCTCGCCACGATTGCCACGGCAGTCCTGCTGGCCACGGCACCAGCGAGCGCGCTGGCAGTTCCACCCGAAGTGGACCACCTCACCATCGACGATGCGTTCGTCGACACCGACCTCTGCGGATTCCCGATCGACGTGGTGGCGCAGGGCACCGTCACCATCAGGTCGTTCTTCGACAAGCAGGGCGAGTTGGTCAAGGGCATCGCCCACGTCAGTCTCAGTTTCACCGGCTCGACGGACAGCGGCGTGGTCCACCAGAGGACCCACGCCAACGAGCACTGGGACTTCACGGGTGATGGTCCGCCGACCCTGCGCATCACTGGTCTGCTCGGCCACTTCACGGCTGCAGGACGAGTCCTCAGCATCGAGGCCGGCCAGTCCGTGGAGGTGCCGCCCGGCAATCGCGTCTCGTTCTCGGGCAACGAACTGGCCGAGGAAGACGTCGCGGCCAGGTGCGAGGCGCTGTCACAGTGACCGGGTGACGCCCGGGCCCCACACCACTCCGATCGCGGGAAGTGCCCGTGCCCGCGATCGAGTGGCCTACGGTCGGCGGACGCCACAGAGGAGGGCGCCATCGCCATGCACCACAGTCATGGGCTCTTGCTGTGGCGAGAACGGGCCGGTGCCATCGAGGTCCTGCTCGGCCACATGGGAGGCCCGTACTGGGCCCGAAGGGACGCGGGGGCCTGGACCATTCCGAAGGGCCTGGCCGAGTCCGGCGACACGAATCCCACCGCGACGGCCGAACGCGAATTCCGGGAGGAACTTGGCCAACCGGCACCCCCGTCCGACCCCACCCACCCGGACCTCGACCTGGGGTCGCACCGCGCCAGCGGCAAGGAGATCCACGTGATCGCCCGCCGGGGTGACCTCGATCCCGGCGCCGCGACCGGCGGCACCTTCACGATGGAGTGGCCACCGAAGTCGGGTCGCGCACAGGAGTTCCCGGAGGTCGACCGTGCCGCGTGGATGGGCACCGCCGACGCCCGCGTGGCGCTGGCCGGCAACCAGCGCGTCTTCCTCGATCGGCTCCTCGACGCCATCACCGAC
>DATFMD010000049.1:0-16557 GCA_035267125.1 Nitriliruptoraceae bacterium
AGTACGGCGGCGAGGGCCCGCAGGTTGACGCCCTCACCTACAAGATCTACGCCGAGGACACCACGGCCTACAACGACCTGCGCTCCGGCGCACTGGACGTGATGGACACCGTGCCGCTGGCAGAGATCACCAACGCCCAGAACGAGTTCGGTGACAGGTACATCGAGGAGGCCACCTCCTCGTTCAACTACCTGGGCTTCCCGATCGACCTCGAGCTGGTCTCCGAGTGGCACAGCGGCTGATCACCTGGTGATCAGGCACCACCCGTGATCGGGGGGAGCAGGCGACATGCCTGCTCCCCCCGATCCTTTTCGTGTCGCAAATCCTCGACGCGGGTGCGTCCGTCGCACACATGGTCGGCCCTGAGTCGCTGCACGGGCCGCAGGGACAAGAAACTGCCCGGGCACGACGACTGCAGGGTGTGGGCTGACTAGGCTGACCACCGCAGCGGCAGAGGAGGACTCCATGTTCAGATACATCATCCGCAGGATGCTCCAGTTCATCCCGGTCTTCTTCGGGGCGACCTTCCTGCTCTTCGCGCTGGTGTTCGCGGTGCCCGGCGACCCGATCCAGGCATTGGCCGGCGAGAAGCCCCTCGACCCCACCACCAAGGCCGTTCTCGACGACCGCTACAACCTCGACGATCCCCTCTTCGTGCAGTACGGCAAGTACATGGGCCTGCTGCCACAGGACGAGATCGAGGCCGACCCCAACAGCGACGTCGCAGGCTTCGCCGGGGTGTTGCAGGGGGAGTTCGGGTTCTCGCTGACACGGCGTCCCGTCAGCGACATCATGGCCGATGCGATTCCGGTCACGGCCAAACTCGGGATCATGGCCTTCGTCTTCGAGATCATCATCGGTGTCAGTGCCGGTGTCATGGCAGGACTGAGACGTGGCTCGTTCATGGACAACTTCGTGCTGTTGTCCACCCTGGCGGTGATCGCGATCCCCGTCTTCGTGCTGGGCTATGCGGCCCAGATCCTCTTCGGCGTGCAGCTCGGATGGGCTCCGGTGAATGCCTCGGGGGGCAGTTTCAACGAACTGATCCTGCCGGCGCTCGTGCTCGGGGCGGTGTCGCTGGCCTACATCGCCCGCCTGACTCGCACGTCCCTGCACGAGAACCTGTCGGCGGACTACGTCAAGACCGCCACGGCCAAGGGTCTGCCGCGCAAACGCGTGATCGGTCGCCACGCGTTGCGAAATTCACTGATCCCGGTGATCACCTACCTGGGCATCGACCTTGGCGCGCTGATGGGGGGTGCCATCATCACCGAGGGCATCTTCAACGTGCCCGGCATCGGCCGAGAAGTGTTCCAGGCCATCACGAGGTCGGACGGCGCGGTCGTGGTGGGCATCTCCACGTTCCTCGTCCTCATCTTCATGATCTCCACGTTGGTGGTGGACGTCATGTACGCCCTCCTCGACCCGAGGATTCGATATGAGTGACACGACCGACACCACACCGTCCACGACGTTCGACCACGACACTGCGCGCGAAGGGAGCCACGCCGCGGAACGCGACTTCACGCCGGACGGGCGACCGCTGCCGCCCAAGCGCGACGAGAACCTGGTCAGTTCCGTCAGTGCCGAGCAGGTCACCGGCGAAGCCAGCCTGTGGTCCGAGGGCTGGCGCGTGCTCCGACGCAACCCCATGTTCTGGGTCAGCGCCGTGATCATCGTCGCGATGATCATCATGGCGCTGTTCCCCCAGGCCTACCTGTGGTTCTACAACGGTGACCCGAACCCGGATGGCGTGTGCACGCTGTCCAACTCGGTGAACAACCCCAATGCCCCGAATGGCGGCCGACCGTCGACGACGAACTGGTTCGGCTTCGACATCCAGGGCTGCGACATGTACACGAAGACGATCATCGGCGCACGGATCTCGGTCTTCATCGGGATCATCGTGACGACGTTCGCCGTGGTCATCGCGCTGATCTTCGGGACGCTGTCGGGCTACTACGGCAAGTTCCTCGACACCTTCATCACCCGCCTGACCGACATCTGGTTCGCCATCCCCACCATCCTCGGTGGCATCGTGTTGCTGTCGGTGATGGGGACGCGCGGCATGTGGCAGGTCGCGTTCGTGCTGACCGTGTTCGGATGGCCGTCGATGTTGCGGCTGATGCGGTCACAGGTCATCTCCACCAAGGAGGAGGACTTCGTGATGGCGTCACGCAGCCTCGGCGCGTCGAACATGCGCCTGATGGTGCGCCACATCCTGCCCAACGGGATCACGCCGGTGATCGTGTACGCCACGATCTTCATCGGTTCCATCATCACCGCCGAGGCCGCCCTGTCCTTCCTGGGTGTCGGCGTCGCACTGCCCGCGGTGTCGTGGGGCCTGATGATCTCCCAGGCCCAGACGCGCATCCTCCAGGCACCACACCTGCTGTTCTTCCCGGGCATGGCGTTGGCCATCACCGTGTTCGGATTCCTGGTCATGGGCGATGCGCTCCGTGACGCCTTCGACCCGAAGGGCCGTTGATGAGCACTGCCACCACCTCACCGTCGGCGCAGTCGTCGACCGAGACCATTGCCGGTCGCCAGGTCGACCCCGGTGCGCCGCTGCTCGAGGTCGAGAACCTGCGCGTGGAGTTTCGACTCAACACCGGCACGGTCGTTGCCAACGACGGGGTCCACTACACCCTCAAGTCCGGTGAGACCCTTGCCATCCTTGGTGAGTCGGGCTCGGGCAAGTCGGTGTCGGCCCAGGCCGTCATGGGCATCATCGACAGTCCTCCGGGCTACGTGACCGACGGGTCGATCCGCTATCGCGGCATCGACCTGCTCACGCTGCCGGAGAACCAGCGCCGCAAGGTCCGCGGCAACCACATCTCGATCATCTTCCAGGACGCCCTGACAGCCCTCAACCCGGTGTTCACGGTTGGCTTCCAGATCGCGGAGATGCTGCGCGTGCATCGCGGCACCTCCAAGTCGGACGCCTACAAGGCGGCTGCAGAGTTGATGGACAGGGTCAAGATCCCGGCCGCCAGCGAGCGCCTCGATTCCTATCCACACGAGTTCTCGGGCGGCATGCGCCAGCGTGTGATGATCGCCATGGCCCTGGCGTTGGACCCCGCCATCCTGATTGCCGACGAACCAACGACTGCACTGGACGTGACCGTGCAGGCGCAGGTCATGGACCTGCTCGCCGAGCTGCAGGACGAGACGGGGATGGGACTGATCCTGATCACCCACGACCTGGGCGTGGTGGCCGAGGTCGCCGACCGAGTGGCGGTGATGTATGCCGGACGAATCGTGGAGACCGGTGACATCGACGACATCTACCACATGCCTGCCCACCCCTACACCATCGGGCTGATGGAGTCGTTGCCCCAACTGGACGTCAAGGGATCGCGCCTGGTCCCGATCCCGGGATCCCCACCGGACCTGACGCGACGTCCCAGCGGCTGCGCGTTCCATCCCCGGTGTCGCTACGCCCAGCAGGTGTGCGTGGACGAGGACCCTGCGTTGACGCCCCCCGTCCCGGGCATGGACCGACGCCTGTCAGCGTGCCACTTCAGCGAGGAGGCGATCAATGTCCGACGCCGGTGAGAAGGAACTGCACCTCGGTGGCGGTGAAGCCGAGTCCGAGTTGCGCGTCGACCTGGACAGTCGCGAACCCGTCCTCGACGTGCGCAACCTGGTCAAGCACTTCCCGCTGACCCAGGGGATCCTGTTCAAGAAGACGATCGGGCATGTCCAGGCCGTGGACGACGTGTCGTTCAAGCTGTTTCCGGGCGAGACGCTCGGACTGGTCGGCGAGTCGGGATCAGGCAAGTCGACCGTGGCGCGGACCCTGTTGCGCCTGCACGAGCCGACCGCTGGTGAGGCCTTCTACCGTGGACGCGACCTGTTCAAGCTGTCCCACAGCGAGATGCGCGCGGTTCGCCGCGACATCCAGATGATCTTCCAGGACCCGTACGCCTCGCTGAATCCACGCATGACGGTCGGCGACATCGTCGCCGAACCCTGGCGCATCCACACCGGGATCGTGGGCAAGAACGAACAGCGTGGGAGGGTGGCGGAGTTGCTCGAGTTGGTCGGGTTGAATCCCGACCACATCAATCGATTCCCCCACCAGTTCTCCGGGGGTCAGCGCCAACGCATCGGGGTGGCCCGGGCGCTTGCCGTGAACCCGTCGGTGATCGTGGCCGACGAGCCGGTGTCGGCACTGGACGTGTCAGTGCAGGCCCAGGTCGTCAACCTGCTCGAGGACATCCAGAACGAGTTCGGCATCGCCTACCTGTTCATCGCGCACGACCTGTCCGTGGTGCGCCACATCGCGGACCGGGTTGCCGTGATGTACCTGGGCAGGATGATCGAGGTGGGGGAGGAGGACCCGATCTACGAACGACCGGTCCACCCCTACACGCAGGCGCTGCTGTCGGCGGCACCCATCGCCGACCCCAGGCGTCGCCAGGAGTCGGATCGCATCCTGTTGGAAGGTGACCTGCCCTCACCTTCGGATCCACCGTCAGGCTGTCGGTTCCGGACGCGCTGCTGGCTGTTCAACCAGATGGCCGAGGAAGACGGTGACGAGTCCAGGATCGGGAAGTGCCTGACCGATGATCCCCGCCTCGAGGACCGCGGGTTCGACCATCCTTCTGCCTGCCACTACCCGGCCGAGCGCCAGATCATCGAGACCGTCGAGGCACCGGCCTGACCCGACGCCACGATGCCGACGGGCACCGCGACGCAGCCTCGTCGCGCACCCGAGCCGCCGGGTCCGTCGACCGCACCGGCTGAACCACCCTCTCTCGAAAGTGACCCCACCATGTCGCAACGCAACCCGATCATCGCCGGCAACTGGAAGATGCACAAGGACCATCTCGAGGCCACACAACTCGTGCAGAAGTTGGCCTATCACCTCGAACCGGACGACTACGACGGCCAGGACGTCGTGGTGTGCCCGCCGTTCGTGTCGTTGCGAAGTGTCCAGGTGTTGATCGACGCCGAGCACCTGCCGCTCCAGTTGGGCGCCCAGGACGTCCACACAGAGACCCACGGTGCCTACACGGGCGAGGTGTCGGCGCCGATGTTGGCGCGACTGGACGTCGACTGGGTCATCGTCGGGCACTCGGAGCGACGCCAGTACGCGGGTGAGACGAACGAACTCGTCGCGGACAAGGCCCAGGCCGCGCAGGCCGCTGGCCTGGGCATCATGGTGGCCGTGGGCGAAACCCTCGAGCAGCGCGATGCCGGATCGGCCGAGGCCGTCGTGGCCGACCAACTGCGTGGGTCCCTGGCCGGCGTCGACTTCGGCGACCCCTCCCGGGTCGTCGTCGCCTACGAACCGATCTGGGCGATCGGGACCGGACGAACTGCGACGCCCGATGACGCCCAGGCCATGTGCGCGCATGTGCGCGCGATCGTCGGTGAGGTCGCCGGCGATGACGTGGCCGCGCAGGTGCGTGTCCAGTACGGGGGCTCGGTGAAGCCGGGCAACGTGCGCGTCCTGATGGCCCAGCCCGACATCGACGGGGCGCTGGTCGGTGGCGCCAGCCTCGATGCCGACGACTTCGCGTTGATCATCGGTCATCGTCGTTGAGCGACCGACGCCGGACTTCTCACCTCCTGCCCGGACACCTGGCCACATGATGGCATGCATGCCGTGTGACGACGTATGCTGGCACCACCCCAAACGTCGGAGTGGCTTGTGAGCAGGCGACAGGATCCACTGGAATCCCTTCTCGGGCCCCTGGAACAGGACGTGATGGACGTCGTGTGGAAGCTGCGCGACGCAACCGTGCGCGACGTGCACGAAGAACTGGTCCAGGAACGCAAGATCGCCTACACAACGGTGATGACGACCATGGCCAGGCTCGCAACCAAGGGCCTGCTGCGCCGCGACACCGCAGGACTGGCGCACCGGTATCGTCCGGCCGTCAGCCAGGACACCTACCTGCGCTCGGCGTTGGGGCGCGTCCTGACCTGGGCGCTCGAGCGCTACCCCGAACCAGCTGCCAGCTATCTCACCGAGGTCGTCGACGAGGTCGACGGGGCGGACCTCGACGAGTTGCGGGCAGCAGTGGAACGTCGACGGAGCAAGGAGGCCTAGTGCCCACAGGGGGGATTCTCCTGGCACTGCCGGCCCAGTCCATCGCCGTTCGACTCGGGTTGGCTGCCCTGATCGCCATCGTGCTGGTCAGGGTGTTGTTGCGTGCCGATTTCCAACGAGCCGGGGTCCGCGTCGCCTACGCACTCCTGCCTGTTGGCGTCTTCCTGGCGGTCGCGGTCGCGTCGCTGGCCGACCTTCGCCTGCCGACCCTCATGGTGCCGGCGTCCGATGCACCCAGCCAGGTGATCGTCGGGCTGGGCAGCGACTACCTCTACCTCGCGCCCTTGACGCTGCCGGCAATCCTTGCAGCCTGGGCAGTCATCGCCTTGTGGCGCGTTGCCATGCGCACGCGTCGGACGGCACGTTCCGCCCGTGACGCCCGGCGACTGGCCCAGGCAGGCTCCGCCCCCGTCGCCGTCCGCCGCCGCGTCGTCACACTCGCCCGGATCCTGAACGTGACGCCGCCGCCGGTGGTGGTGGGTGACTGTCCCGGCGGCGCAGCCGCGATCGGCATCCGCAAACCCGTCCTGCTGCTGGACGCCGGCTACGTCGACACTCTCGACGAGCGTGAACTCGACGGTGTGCTGGCGCACGAGTTGGCCCATGTCGCCCGGCACGACAACCTGGTTGCCTACCTGTTCGGTCTCGGGCGTGATCTCACGTTCTTCCTGCCGGGCGGGTCCTGGGCCCTACGCCAGTTGCTGGTGGAACGCGAACTCGCGGCCGACCAGACCGCGATCGGTGCCACACGACGCCCCGGTGCGCTTGCCGGGGGCCTGCTCAAGGTCCTGGAGGCGGCACCGACGCAGCAGGCTTCCGCCGCCCTGATGCCCAGCGACACGCTGGCAGCCCGCGTGGCATCGCTGTGCGAGGACAAACCCGCGCCGCATGCCCTGCGGAGTTGGGCCGAAAGCATGAGTGTCGTGGCAGCCTTCGTGGGATTGCTGGCGACGTCGATGCTGGTGCCACGGTGGATCGCCGGTCCTGATCCGGAAGCCGGCATCGGCGTGTTGGTCGCGCCTCCGTCCGCGGACGCATCGACGGGACAGGCCGGCGCCCAGGACGCCCCGCCACCCTCGACCTCGACCTCGTCGGGCGCCGCCACCGGCCCCGCAGCACCCGAGCAGCTCGGCTCCGGGGTCGACACCGGTGGCGCGGCTGCCCCCACCGGCACCGGCGCCGTCACGGTTCCTGCAGCCGACGCGACGGTGCTGCCGCGTGCGCTCAGCAGCTACCGCACGACGGTCGACACCGAGCCCGTGGAGGCCGCTGGCAACCTGCGCAATCCCGACGACTCGGGTGACGCGGTGGGTGCGGGCATGCTGCGAGCATGTGCGGACGACACGGAATGTCGGATCCAGCCCGAACCGACGTCGACCCTGCAGTTGCGCCCCAGGCCGGTGCTCGTCCAGCGCGAGTTCCCGGTGCGGTGGCATGCCCAGCAGGTCGGCGTGGCGGGCAACGATTCGGTGGTGCGGTTCTACTACCTGTCGTCGCTGCCTCGATGAGCCTCGGGTACCGTCACCTGTCGATCCCGTCCACCTGCGGATGCCCCGGTGGACGCACTCCACCAGAAAGCCCGTGCTCGTGATTCCCTTCCTGATCGCCCTCGAGGTCATCTTCTGCCTGTTCATCGTGCTGTTCGTGTTGTTGCACCGAGGCACCGGTGGAGGACTGTCCGACATGTTCGGTGGTGGCGGCGGCGCGCTTGGTGGATCCGCCGTGGTCGAGAAGAACCTCGACCGCATCACCATCGTGGCGATTCTTGGCGCGATGATCACGAACTTCCTCCTCGTCAAGTTCTGGTGATCCCTGCGTGACGGCTCCCCGCCCGGCCGCCGTCGTCCTGGCGCTGGCGGTCGTGCTGGCCGGGTGCATTCCCACG
This sequence comes from Nitriliruptoraceae bacterium, assembly GCA_035267125.1. Classification (GTDB taxonomy): domain Bacteria; phylum Actinomycetota; class Nitriliruptoria; order Nitriliruptorales; family Nitriliruptoraceae; genus Salsipaludibacter. Next base: position 7,950 of record DATFMD010000049.1, read on the forward strand.
ACCGTGGACCAGGCACCGTCCACTGCCCCCGTGGCGTCGCCCACCATCGACCCGGTCGGCGGACCCGGTGGCGACACACCCACGGTTGCGTCGTCGCCGACTCCCGGGGGACCGCGGCCCGGGGCTGGCGACACGTCCACGCCGGCGTCACCCGATGTCGCGCTGCCCACGCCCATCCCGCTGCCGGCACCGACCACGTCTCGATTGCGCATCGGTCTCGATCGCGACCCATCTGCGCTGGACCCCGCCCGCGCGATCGACGACGGCGCGCTGATGGTCGTCGATGCCCTCTTCGACAGCCTGACGCGAATGTCGGAGGACCTCACCCGGGTCGAGCCGGCTGCTGCGTCGTCGTGGGAAGTGTCCGCCGACGGGCTGGTGTGGACGTTCACGCTGCGAGACGCGACGTGGCATGACGGCCTGCCGGTGACGGCGCAGCAGTTCGTGCGCGCCTTCACCCACGTGGCCGCCGACGCGGGCGGGGTGCAGCCGTTCCACGCCCACCTGTTGTCGCGCATCACGGGATGGGAGGCAGCCCAGGCCGGACAGGAGCTGGAGGGAGTACGGGCGCCGAGCACGACCACCCTGGAGGTGACCCTCGATGAGCCGTTCGGGGACCTGCCGGCGGCCCTGAGCAGTCCGGCCCTGGCGCCGCGCCGCCGGGCTGGCGTCGACCTGCAGCAGCCCGTCGGCAACGGTCCCTTCCGCATGGACGGTCCGTGGGCGCACAACCAGTTCATCCGGGTGGCGGCGGTGGCCGACCATGTCGACGCCCCGCGCGTCGGTGAGGTGGTCTTCCAGATCTATGCCGGGGAGCGTCCCGACAGTCTCCAGCTGGAGGACTTCAGGGCGGGCGTGCTCGACGTCGCGGCGGTGCCGCCGGTGGAACTGGAGGCGGTTGCAGCCGAGTACGGCATGGCTCCGGACGGCTACAGCGGTCCGGGCCTGCTCGAAGGGGTCGGCGACGAGGCCTACTGGATCGGGTTCAACACGGCGCAGGCGCCCTTCGACGATCCACAGGTTCGCCTCGGGATCAGCCAGTTGCTGGATCGTGACCGCGTCATCGACGTCTACACCGCGTCGAGTCGGACCCGCGCGACCGGCATCGTTCCCGGCGGCATTCCGGGCAGTGGGACCATCGACTGCGCGCCATGTCGCCACGACCCGCTCAGCGCGGCGACGGCACTGGACGGGTTCGCGGAGCGACTGGACGGGCCCATGCGGATCCTGACGATCGACGGCGTCACCAACCGTGGCATCGCGACGTCACTGGCCACCGCAATTCGCGACACCACCGGGGCCCGGGTCATCGTGGACGCCGAACCGCTCGGTCAATGGTTGGCCGGCGTGCGAGCGCCGGGCGTGCAGGTGTTTCGTGCCGGCTGGGAGGCGTCGTGGCCCACGATGGGAGGTGTCCTGGTCCCCTCGTTCTCGTCCGACGAGATCGGCGGCGACAATCTCGTCAGGCTGGCTGACGGGCCGCTCGACGAGGCGATCGCGGCAGCCATGCCGATGACGGGCAGCGATGGTGTCGCGCTGTGGCAGGAGGCGGAGCAGCGCGTGGCCGACCTCGCGGCCGTGGCACCCGTGTCGTGGAACCGGCTCAACGTCGTCGTTGCCGACGGCGTCCGGGGGTTTCGCATGGCGCCCACGGGGCAGGTGGACCTGTCGCAGGTCTCGGTCGTCGAGTAGGGGCGGCATTCGCTCGCCGGCGACGGGATCGCTACCCTCTGCCATCGGCCATCTGGTCGACCACGCGCGAGTGGCGGAACTGGTAGACGCGCACGCTTGAGGGGCGTGTTCCTTAACAGGAGTGGAGGTTCAAGTCCTCTCTCGCGCACGACAGCACCCGGCAGCACCACGACGGCCCGGCTCACCTGAGCGGGGCCGTTGTCCGTTGGTCCTGCCGTGGCACGAGGTGCATCGCGCCGCGATCGTCACCGATTCAGGCACCCAGTTGCGGCCCCACGACGACCTGTGTGGTGCCGATCTCGTCGAGGGACACGATGGTCTTGCCGAAGGGAGCCAGTGCCAGGCCCGCCATCTTGAAACTGGCCACGCCAAGCGGGATCCCGATGATCGTGATCATCAGGAGCACGCCGGCCAGCACGTGGGCCAGCACCAGCCACCAGCCCGCCAGGATGAGCCACACGACGTTGGCCAGGAACGACACGCCGCCGGAACGATTCGGGATCTCGACCACGGTCCGGCCGAACGGCCACAGGGCGTAGCCCGCCAACTTGAAGGACTGGATGGCCAGGGGAATGGTGATGATCGGGAGGAGGTTGATGATCCCCGCGAAGACGTAGGCCAGGGCCAGCCACCATCCGGCCAGCACGAGCCACAACACGTTGCCGATGAAGGTCATGGGGACTCCCTTGGGGGCGTCGTGACGAAGTCGATGAGGAGTTCCACGGCACCGACCAGTCGACGGTCGAGATCGGTCCAGCGATTCACCCGTGACAGTATGGCCTGCCAGGCCGGTGCGGGGTGGTCGAAGCCCAGTCGACGCGCCAGTCCCACCTTGAAGTCCTCGTCGCGGGGAACCTGCGGCCACGCCTCGAGTCCCATGACCCTCGGCTTGACGGCGGTCCACACGTCGACGAACGGGTGACCGGTGACGAGGACGTGGGCGTTGTCCACCGTGGCCGCGATGCGGCTCTCCTTGGATCCGGCCACGACGTGGTCGAGCAGGACGCCCAGGCGACGTGACGGCGTGGGGCGAAACGTGGCGACGCGGGCGGCCAGGTCGTCGGCGCCGTGCAGCGGCTCGACGACGACACCTTCGTGGCGCAGGTCGTCGCCCCAGACCTTCTCGACCAGTTCGGCGTCGTGGGAGCCCTCCACCCAGATCCGGGATGGCAAGGCGGTGCGGGCGCCACGGCTGGGTGGCGCGATCGACCCCGACGCGGTCGTTGCGGTGGTGGGCGTCGCGGCGGGGCGCGCCGGCACCACGAGCCGCACGACGGTGTCGTCGGCCACGAAGGCCTGGTCCAATCCGAACGTCCTGGCACGTCCGCGGCGGTCGGTGATCGTGACGGTGCGAGTGGTTGCGGCCGTGATCGACCCTGCGAAGCCGTCGCCGAGGACCTCGACGAGCATGCCCCGGACCATGACCCGGGGTTCGGGCGGCCGTGGCCGTGACGGCCGCAGGTGGTCGTGCGATGCCATCCAGTTCGGTCCTTGACAGGCAGGGTCGCCAGTGTGCCGTCCCGCGGGGTGCGATGCCGTGTGGCATGCTGCCGAGGACGTCGCGTCGAGCCCGGGAGGCAGGTCGTCCATGGACGTGGTCGTGCTGGCAGGTGGCCGCAGTCGCCGCTTCGGTCGTGACAAGTTGGTCATCAGCCGTGATGGTCGACGCCAGATCGACGTGGTGGTGGCCAGCCTGGCGGACCTGGGTGGTGAGGTGGTGGTTGCCGCGGGGGGTCGATCGCTCGGCGTCGCCGGGACCCTCGAGGTCGGCGACGAACCGGGCCTGGTGGGCCCCCTGGCGGGCCTGGTCGCGGGACTGGTCGCCCTCGGCACCCATGGCCACGACGAGCCGGGCGAGATGGTGGCGGTCGTGGCGGGCGACCTCGTGGCACCGAGTGCGGAGCTGTTGCGTGCCTGTGCCGAGCATGCCTGCGCCGACGGCGTGTCCGGCGCCGTCCCCGTGGTGGCCGGTCGCGCCCAGCCACTGCATGCCGTCGTGGCCGTGGGGTTGGCGCCGGCGCTGCGGTCATCGGCAGCCACGTGGGGCCATCGGCTGGGCGCCACGCTGGCTGCCAACGGGGTGGTCACCGTGGCGGAATCGACCTGGCGTGGCTGGGCCCCGGCAGCCCGACCGGAGTTGGACATCGACGCCCCGAAGGACCTCGATCTCCTGGTCGACCGGCGCGGCCCGGCTGGAACCGCGGACCACCCCGGACGGTGCTAGGCGTCGACGGTCGCGTCGGTCGCCCGGGCGCGCAGGCGGCGTTCGAGCGTGTCGACCTGTTCGGCGAGGACCCGGTGCAGCGGGCCCGGCAGGTCGGCACGATCCCGTACCGCCGCCGCCCGGGTCACGAGGTCCGGCGACGCCGCGGCGTGGGGAAACATGCCGATGGCGAACTCGATCGCCCACTCGGTGGACCGCGTGTCCCACACGGTGTCCAGCGCGTCGAAGTACGGCTGGGTCCACCTCGCCACCAGGGTCGGCTGGGTCAACTGCTGGAAGCCGGTCCACAACTGGCGCGCCAGGGTGTGGCTCACGGCGGGTTCGCCCAGCAGTTGGTCCCAGGCGTCCTCCTTGGCGGCCGGGTCGGGTCGGGCAGCACGTGCGGTTGCCGCCTGGCGCTGACCGAAGTCCGATGGATCTGCGTCCGCCTCGCCGGCGATGTCGCCCTCGTCGATGGCGCCGGCGCGAGCCAGGCCGATCGTGCAGCGCCAGCGCAGGTCCTGGTCGATCTCCAGGCCCTCGTGGCGCGTCGTCCCGTCCCGGAGGGCGACCAGTTGATCGATCTGCGCCGGCGTCGTTGCGGTCGCGGCAAGGTGGCGGGCCCAGGCCAATTGGTGCCCGGATCCGGCCCTCGCCGCAGCCAACTGGGCGACGGCGTTGGTGGCCAGTCGGGACATCAGGTCGGTGACGTGGGTGGGGTGCGCGTAGCGCCCAGCGGCGGCGTGGGCGCGCTGGCACATGCGCGACAGTTGTCCGATCTGGTCCTCGGCGCCGGCATGGGCAATCACCAGGTCGACGTAGCGGGTCGCCGGCAGGTCGCCGTCGCGCACCATGTCCCAGGCGGCCGACCACACCAGGGTGCGCGCCATCGGATCGCTGATGTCGGACAGCGATGCCAGCGCCGATGCCAGCGACCGATCGTCCATCGCGACCTTGGTGTAGGTCAGGTCGTCGTCATTGAGGAGCACGAGGCGCCCGGCGTCGACGCCGACCATGTCGGCCACGTCGACCTCCGCCGTGTCGACGTCGAGTTCCAGGCGGTGCGTCCGTACGAGTTCGTCGCCTCGCCGGTCGTAGACGCCGACAGCCATGCGATGCGGTCGGATCGTCGGATGGGCGGGGTCAGCGGCTTGGCGGATCCTGAACGCGGTGAACCGGTTGTCGGGCCCGATCGAGGCATCGAGGTGCATGGTGTTGATGCCGGTCGTGGTCAGCCAGGCATCGCGCCAGCCCGCCAGGTCACGACCCGATGAGGCCTCGAGTGCGGCCAGGAAGTCCGCCAGTTCCGCGTTTCCCCAGGCATGTGCGGCGAAGTAGGCCCGGACCCCGGCCAGGAAGTCGTCCTGCCCGACCCAGGCCACCAACTGGCGCAGCACCGAGGCCCCCTTGGCATAGGTGATGCCGTCGAAGTTCTGGTGCACCGACTCGATGTCGACCATGTCGGCGGCGATGGGGTGGGTGGAGGGCAGTTGGTCCTGTCGCTTGGCCCATGCCTTCATCTCGTCCAGGAACGTGACCCATCCGTTGCGGTACTCGGTCGCCTCGACCTGTGACAGCGTGGCGCCGAAACTCGCGAACGACTCGTTGAGCCACAGGTCGTCCCACCAGCGCATGGTCACGAGATCGCCGAACCACATGTGGGCCATCTCGTGAAGGATCGTCTCGGCGCGCCGCTCCCGCTGGTTCGCGGTGACAGGTCCCCGGAAGACGTAGGACTCGCTGAAGGTGACGCAGCCCGGGTTCTCCATCGCGCCTGCCGAGAACTCCGGGACGAACAGTTGGTCGTACTTGCCGAACGGGTAGGCGATGCCGAAGTTGGCGTTGAACCAGTCGAAGCCCTGGCGCGTGAGCGTGAACAGTTCCTCGGCGTCGAGGTGGTCGCGCAGTGATTCGCGGATGTACAGGCCCAGGGGAATGTCGCCGCTGGTGTCGTGGACGCTGGCGTACTCGCCGGCCACGATCGCGGTCACGTACGGCGACAGGCGCCCTGTTGGCTCGAACTCCCACGTCCCGGCAGCGCCATCGACGGGGCTGGCGGCCACCGGCGCATTGGACACGACCACCCAGTTGGCGGGAGCCACGACGCGAAAGGTGAACGGGGCCTTCACGTCGGGCTGGTCGAAGCAGGCATACACCAGGTGGGCGTCGAACGGCTCGAACTGGGTGTGCAGGTAGACCCGGTCGTCGCTGGGATCACGGAAGAAGTGCATGCCCCGGCCCTCGTGCATGTATCGCATGGTCGCGTCGACGACGACGGTGATGGGACCATCGAGGTCGGGCAACGCGATCCTGGTGGGGGAGACCACGTCGTCGAGGTCGAGTTGACGGCCATTCACCTGCACGCGATGGACGCGCTGCGCCGTGCAGTCCAGGAACGTCGTCACCGGGCCATCGGCGTGGAAGGTCAGGCTGGTCGACGATCGAAACAGGTCGTCGCCCACGGTGAGGTCGAGTGCGACGTCGTAGGAAACGTCGGACACGAGTGCGGCACGGGCTCGGGCTTCGGCGCGGGTCAGGTTTTCGTGGACAGCCTGGGACACGGTGGGCCTCGTCGTCGGGAGTGTCGAAGTGATCCGCCGAGTGACGGTGGTGACCGGCGAGGATACGACCTCGGCGATGCGCGGGAACGGCTGGACGGGGGTCGGCGACTGCGATTCCCGGCATGAACGGGGGTCGCGAACGGCGTGCCCGTGGGTAGGCTGCAACTGGTGGCGCGTGCCGCCGCCCATCCGTGTCCTTGTTCGCTTCCATCCTCGGAGATCGTCCATGCAGGAATACACCCGGCCAGGTGAAGTCCCGATCGACCCGGCACACAACGCCACGACGGGGTTGTTCCAGAACGCCGTGACCCATCCCGATCGTCCATGCATGGCGTATCGCCAGGGTGACCGCTTCATCGACGTGTCGACACGGGACACCGTCGACCGCATTCGTGCCATCGCCAAGGGCCTGATGGCGCTGGGCGTCGAGCCCGGCGATCGCGTGGCGCTGCTGTCCGAGACCAGGATGGAGTGGACGCTCCTGGACTACGCGATCTGGACGGCCGGCGCGGTGACGGTCCCGATCTACGAGACGTCCTCGGCCGAACAGATCCAGTGGGTCGTGTCGGACTCGGAGTCGGTTGGCATCATCTCCAGCAGCGAGGAACTCGACGGTCGTGTTGCGGAGGTCGCCGACGAGTTGCCGACCCTGCGGGCGCGCTACGTCATCGACGACGGTGGCATCGAGGCGATCATCGCAGCCGGCACCGAGGTGTCGGACGAGGACGTCGAGGCGCGACGGGTGGCGGTGTCCGGAGAGGACGTCGCGACGTTGGTCTACACCTCGGGCACGACTGGTCGTCCCAAGGGGTGCGTCATCACCCACGGCAACTTCGTGTGGGACGTGACCCAGACACTGTCCATCGCCGGATTCTTCCAGGCGGGCAAGTCCACCCTGCTGTTCCTCCCCCTGGCGCACATCCTGGCCCGTGTGATCCAGTGCTCGGTCATGACCGCAGGCGTGCGCCTGGTCTACTCCACCGGCATCGCGAACCTGGTCGAGGAACTGCAGCTGGCCAAGCCAGACTTCCTGCTGGCCGTCCCCCGCGTCTTCGAGAAGGTCTACAACGGCGCCCAACAGCGAGCCCATGGGGATGGCAAGGGCAGCATCTTCGACCGCGCCGCGGACGTGGCGATCGAGTACTCGAAGGGCAAGGCCAGCGGCAAGATCCCGTTTGCCGTCAAGGCCCAGCACGTGGTCTTCGACAAGTTGGTGTACAGCAAGCTGCGTGACGCGATGGGTGGCAACGTCACCCATGCCGTGTCGGGCGGTGCGGCCCTGGGAGATCGACTCGGCCACTTCTTCGACGGCATCGGCGTGACGATCTTCGAGGGCTACGGCCTCACCGAGACCACGGCCGCCGCCTGCATCAACGACGAGCACGACATGCGCGTCGGCACGGTTGGCAAGCCGCTGCCGGGCGCATCGGTGCGCATCGCCGAGGACGGCGAGATCCTGCTGAAGGGTGGCAACATCTTCGTCGGGTACTACAACAACGACGAGGCCACCGCGGACAGCTTCGACGAGGATGGCTGGTTCCGTTCCGGTGACCTCGGCAAGCTCGACGACGGCTTCCTGCGCATCACCGGACGCAAGAAGGAGATCCTGGTCACCGCGGGCGGCAAGAACGTCGCGCCCGCAGTCATCGAGGATCGCATTCGCAGCCACCCGCTGATTTCGCAGGTGATGGTCATGGGGGATGGCGAACCGTTCATCTCGGCCCTGATCACCATCGACGAAGAGGCGCTTCCGGCGTGGTGTGAGGCCAATGACAAGCCGGCCGACCTCGACGCCCTGCTTGACGACGAAGAGTTCCGTGCCGCCATCCAGGAGGGTGTGGACCGCGGCAACAAGGCCGTGTCGAAGGCCGAGTCCGTGCGGACCTGGCGCCTCCTGCCTGCCGACTTCGTCGTGGGGGAGGAACTGTCGCAGAAGCAGTCCGTGAAGCGCCACTACGTCATGGACAAGTACTCCGACATCGTCGCCGACATCTACTCGGGAGCCAAGACTTCGGGAATGTAGACGTCGGTCGGGCGCCCGGCTGGACCTGCCCTTGGTGCTCCCTTGACACGGTCCAGCAAGCTGTCCCGTGTCGCAGTCCGCTCCGCTTGAGGCAGGTCCAGTCCGGACACCACTCCCTCCGAGCTTTGG
>DATFMD010000050.1:0-11364 GCA_035267125.1 Nitriliruptoraceae bacterium
CAGTGGCGGCGCGCAGTGTCCTGGCCAGCCCGTGGAGTTGTTCCTGGGGACGAATGCGGTCTGGCGGTGGCGAGGTCGCGGTGGCGAATGATGGCGGCGGTCACCAGCAGAATCGTGAGTCCGCCGAACAGGGGGATGTCCAGCAGGGGTGTGCCACCGAGCTGATGGCCCACGACGTGCGAAGTCACGTGGGCCCCGGCCGCCACGGCGGCGCCTGCAAGTGCAGCCAGCAGGCCATCGAAGCCCGGTCGTTGGGCCATCAGCAGTGTCACCCCGATCCCGAGGTTGAACGCGCCGATGTCTTGGACGAAGTGCTGGTTGTAGGGATCGAAGGTGGCGACGGCGTCGAAGAAGGCCTGAGGAGCTGCCATCGCTGCCAACCCGGTCGCAATGAAGCCGAACGCCGCCACGACGGCTACGGCGGTCGGGAATCGTGACCGGACTTGTCCTGTCTTGTCGCCCATGGGACGACCTCCCACGCTCGCCGCTTCCAGATGGCACACTGTGTCACTATGACACAGCATGCCGTTCCTGTCAACAGGCCCACGCCATCACTGCGTGCTCGCCGTGCACAGCGCACACGCGCAGAGGTCTACGAAGCCGCGATCCCACTGTTTCACAAGCATGGCTTCGACGACACGACCATGGCACAGGTCGCCGACGCAGCCGGTGTGTCGCGTCGGACGCTGTACCGCCACTTCGCCACCAAGGACGACATCCTGTTCGAGCGGCCGCGCCGCTGGCTTGCCGTCCTCGACGCCGTCCTTGACCAGCGGCGACCAGACGAGCCGCTGCGCGACCTGGTGCGCCGAGGCCTGATCGCCGTGGCCGAAGCGGTCGCCGACGACGCCACCATGGTCTTGGCCGGCTACGCAATCCTGGCGTCCACACCATCGCTGGCGGGGCGCCACGGCCGGTCTGACCAACAATGGGTCAACCGATACCTCGAACTTCTCGCTCCCGAAGTCCAGGCAGCCGGTGGCCATACCCACGACGTGCTCGTGACAGCCATGGCCCTGGTCGCCGCCCAGAACGCAGTCATCATCACGTGGGCAAACGACCACCCCAACACCGACGCGGTCACCCTGATGCAGCAAACCCTCGACCAACTCGACCCCATCTGGCCAGCAGCAACCCAGACCGCCCCGACATCGCCACCGACCGGACTTTGACGTCGCCCTGAAGCATGCGGCGGTCGACTGAAAAGGTTGGGACATCCCGCGGGTGTTCCACCGGCAGGCGAAACAGGTGTCGCGGCGAGCCGGACTGGCCCGTCTTCCAGTCGCGTCGAGGTGGTTGGATCGTTGCGGTCATCCCGACCCTTCCTCGTTGGCAGCCATGAACGCTGTCGCGATGTGTCGAGGCCGCCCACAGTGGATACCTCGGATTCAAGGAGGATCGTCGCCAGAGGGGCAGGTGCCCAGCCAACACCGCGGTGGCGATCAACCACGTTGACACCCAGAATCGCCATGAATTGTGCCCTGATCTCGTGGAGGTGCGCCATCACCCCCTCCTGATCGACCACTGCCGTCACGAACCGGCCACCTCCCCAAGCCCTCCTCCGCCGAGCCGCAGAGTGGCCAAATCCTCATGGCCACGGGCCTCCACAAGGGTCAGGCGGCCCAGCGCCGCTGGGCGCCAGTTGTTCGCCCAACCATTGCCGTGCGGGCTCACGGACCAGAGAGGAGAGCGCGCCATGGGATCCGGTCGGTATGTGGTGGTGGGTGACGTCCGTGTCGACTGCACACATGCGAGTGATCAGGTCGTCGGCGACGTCGGGTGTCACCAGTTGGTCGTCACCGGCGGTCACGATCATGACGGGCATGCCGAGGGTGGTCGTGCCCGGTTCGTTCTCGTCGAGCAGGTTCCCGATCGGTGTGTTCGGGCTCGCGTCGGTCGCAATTGCGTCGCGGCCCAGTGCACTGCCCACGGCCCGCGCATCCATCAGGCACGCGTCTTCGACCTCATCGCGTCGCTGGATGGCCGGCGAGGTCAGCCAGTCCGCCGCCTCGACGTCGTACGCGTCGGCGTAGGCGAGCGCGATCATGAGCAGGTAGCCCTCCTGACCGGACGGTGCGGCCGCGAACCATTCACGCAGTTGCATGGCCGGGGCCGCGGCCACCACACCGACCAGGCCGATCTCCGGGGCGAGTTCGCCGGCTCGCTCGGCAGCCGACAGCACGGCGTGGCCTCCCTGGCTGAACCCGACGAGGGCAACGCCGTCCAAGGATGCCGCCGGATCCATCACGGCCGCGGCGCGGGCGATGTCCAGGACCGAGCGGGCGGCCGCGTCGGCGACGAGGTAGTGGTGCATGCCCGGGGTGCCGAGCCCTTGGTAGTCGGTGGCGGCGACTGTCCAGCCGTCGGCCAGCAGGCCGGCGAACTGCTGCGGGGTCGCGCCACCGCCAAGCGTCGGGGCGCACTGGTCACCCAGCCCCGTCGTGCCATGCGCGAACACCACGATCCCGTGTGGCCCGGGTGTGGTCGGGACCGCCACCCATCCGCTGACAGCGGTCGGCTGGCCATCGAGTGTCGTCGACCGGTAGAGCATCCGCCAAGCGCTCGCCCCCTCGGGAGCTGGTGCGTCGTCCACCGCCACGACGTCACCTGGTCGTCCCCCGGGCAATGGGTCAGGCGGGTCATATGCACCATCCTTGATCATGATCGGGCCGGGTTCGAGGGGCTGTGTCGCAACGGTGGCAATGGCGGTCGGTGGCGATGGGTCGGTCTCCGAGATGGACGAGGGCGCCGGCCCGTCGTCCGGCGAGGTCGTGCAGGCCCCGAGCGTGGCCATCAGCGCGCACAGCATCCAAGCCCAACGCGAAGGCCACAGGTTGCCCTTCATGGTGTCCGTCGATCCGTCCGTTGCGAGGTCGACATCAGGGTGGCACGCACTCGCTGCGCCCTGCCCATCCTGCCATCTTTCGTCCGTCGCCGATGGCGACGCGGGCGCCAACCTCGTCCATTGCGGTCACCGGGCTCGCGTGACGAGGGATTCGAGCCCTGAGCAGGGATTGTCCGACCACAACCCAACATGATCACCGTGAGTCCGACAGGAGCCCTTCACCCTACAGACGAACAGCACCTTCCTTCGGGTGACAGCGCGCACCGCCGGTGGAGTCCCAGCTCGTGGTGGAGGAGCAGGTCCGTCACTTCAATCTGTCGTGGGTCGACCGTGAGCCGTCGACGGGCAGCGTTCGGATTCCCTGTCCTCGGGGCTCATTGCGTGTCCCGCGATTCCCGGAGCCCATGGATCTCGCTTGGTGGGACCCGGGCACGGACATCAGCGATCCCGCAGCCTCGCATGTTCGGCTGCCTGCTTGACAGCCGTGGTGGAGACGATGGGCCGAAGGCGGTTGAACGCCCGGATTCCTCGGGCTCTGTGGGTTGCGCTGTAGGGTGGCTTGAGCTGGTCGCGGGGAGGTCGATGTGCGCTGGCTGGTCGTCTTGACACCTGCGGTCCTGGGCGTGGTGTCGTTCGCCCTGTCGCCCAACGCGGACCTTCGATCGAGCGGGTTGCTGGCGGGGGTGGCGCTCAGCATCGTGTTCGTCGGCGTCCTGCTCGCCATGCGCAAGCCGTGGCGCGGCCGCTCAGGCTGGAGGGCGTTGGCCGCAGTCGGCCTGGTCGTGTTGGTTGTCGCGGTTGGCGTGGTGGGCCTTGCCGAGGGGGTGCCGACACTCCTTCGAGAGCGGTTCGGGCTGTTGGTGTCAGCCGATGACCGCGGTCTGCTGGCCGTGGCGCCGCTCGATGGCGGATTCGTTGCGGTGGGCCACCCCGAGACCGGCGCAGCATGGATGTCGCCGGACGGCGTGACGTGGGCGCCAGTGCCGCTGCCCTCGTCCATCGACGGCCTCGAGTTGCGTGCGCTTGTCACTGCGGCCGGCACACTTTGGACCGTGGCACAGGATGACACCGCGGCCGGCCTCCTCGCCGAGATCCCCGGGATGGACCAGGACTGGGTGCCCGGAAGCCGCTTCGCCCACGAAGACCATGGGCAGCAGCCGAACGCAGCTGCGGACTTCGACGGCCAGCTGCTCACCTTCGGATCAACCTACGGCAACGATGTCATCTTCTTCCGAGGCGACCCACACGGCACGCTCGCGCCTACGGGCCCCGAACCGGCAGGCGACCGCGGGCACTCGGCGGAGGACCTTGCATGCAGCGACGCCGGATGCGTTGCCGTCGGCTCACAATGGGAGCCAGCTGCAGCGTTCTGGCACACCACCGACGGCCGCGACTGGGACCGCGCCCAGCTGGACCGGAACGCCGTGTCCGCAACCGGGGTCATTGCCACCGCCGACGGATGGCTTGCGGTCGGTCACGCCCTCGATGGCAGCGCGGTCACCTGGCAATCATCCGATGGCCGCTCGTGGGAGCAGTACCCGGCGCTTGCCGTCAACGAGGCGGAGTTCGACGGCGTCACCGTCAACGGCGACGTCGTCACGGCCTACGGTCGCAACACCGCCAGCGACCAAGTGGCGATGTGGACGCTGGCCGGCGACAGCTGGACCCAGACCGAGTTCACCAGCCCAGCTGGCTCACGCATCCGCGACGTGGCCTCACACGACGGAACCATTGCCGCCGTTGGTGTCCGGGGCGACACCCTGCAGGCCGCAACGTGGGTCTCCACTGCCGGGTCCCCCTTCCAGCTGGTCACCCTCGAAATGCAAGGGCCCTAAGAGGTTCGTCCGTGAGTGGCATCGTGGCCAACGGCACCCCCCAGTGTCGAGAGCAGCACTTCTCCCAGGACTGGCGCGTCCGGGGAACCGCCTCCGCTCGAGCAGCCGGTCCGCCTGCTGAGCGACCGCCCACGACACGCCACGAACACCCCACAATGTCGGCGTGGCCTCGACACGAGCGACCGGCGGGGCCGGCCGCTCGTGTCGGGCTGAAGGCGGTTGCCGGGTGAGCCCCGTCAGCCGCAGTTGGTCTCGTCGATGCCGTCCACGTCGCCCAGGAAGCTGCCGAGATCGCTGATGTGGTCGAAGCCGAGGTCCCGTGACAGGTTGCCCAGCCCGGCGCGCGGGCTCGCCTGCTGGGAGGCGTGTTCGCCTGAGGCTCGGCCGTCGACCCGGGCCGCCTGTGCCGACACGGTGCCCCAGCACTCGGCGTTGGCGGGCGGGCCGGCTGCGGCCGCGGTGACGGAGCCGCCGACCGCCAGCGCGGTCAGGGCAGCGATGGTTGCGATGCGCTTCATGTGTGTGTCCTTTTCCGGGTTTTCCGGGGATCCACCCCGCACTGTCGACCGCCCCAGGCTGCCTACTCCCTCGACACCGTCGTGACGTGTCGCCGAAGCCCCAGTCCCCTGGCGGCCGTCTCCGTGCGGAGAAAGCCAGTAGCCACCAGGCCGGTGACCGGATCCGACCCTAGCCCGTCGACCTGTCGGTGGCCCCCGAATCGCGTGGCCGGCTTCGGCCGCGGCCCATCGGACTCACCGAGCCATTGGGGTTGCCGGCCTCGTATCCGGATCGAATCACATTTGACACCACCCCCCGACGCGGAGCTGATGGGCCACGTGCCGCTGTCTCACGGATCCTCCCACCGCTGAGGTTCAGGCCGTGGCCATCGGAGATCCCGAACATCTCGAAGGGCTGACGACCGTCGCGACAGCCAGAGGAGATCCGGTAGCTCCCGGCGGTTTCGGGGACGGCCATCAGAAGTCTGCGGTACGACTTCAGGGACCGAGATCCAGAGCATGAAGTCGCCATGGCTTCCGCGGAGGGCGGCTGCAATCCGCCGCGTGATCACGCAGTCACGACTGCGGCAGCGACGGCACGCAGCATGATCATGCGCTCGACGAAGGGAACGACACGACGAAGGCAAACCAGCGACGGAAGGGCCGATCCAGCAGGCCGTGCTGACTGGAACAGAGGATCGAGACGCCGTCGAACGCTTCCATGCGCTGCAGCAGGTGGCTGACCTCGAGGTTGGCGTAGCGGTCGTGGCTGTCCTTGACCTCGGTCCGCTTGCCGAACAGGGCGTCAGCCTCGTCGAAGAACAGGATCGCCCCGGCGTCGTGGGCAACGTCGAACAGCCGTTCCAGGTGCTGCTCGATCCCCCCGATGTACTTGCCCACCAAGGCACTGAGGTCGACATGATGCAGGTCTCGCCCGAGTTGGTTGGCCAACACCTCGGCCGCCAGCGTCTTGCCGGTGCCGCTCGCACCCGTGAACAACACGGTGAGCCCGTGGCCTCGTGACGTCTTGGCCCGGGCGACCCGGCCATCGCGAATTTCGTCGCTCCCCCGCACCCGCTCGGCAATACGGCGCAGGTGATCCGTGACGGCGTCCGGAAGCACGACGTCGCCCGCAGGGACCGTGGGGTCCAGTGGCCTCGCGAATCGCTCCCGGATCGCGTCATCGTCTGGCCGTCCCCAGCCGATGCAGAACGGATGCCCAGCGGGATCGACGTAGACCTGGTGGCCTTCATCGGCGGCGAGGTCACCGGGCTCCAACAGCCTGGCCCCGAGCGCCATCACCCGGTCATGGGCGCCGACGGGGTCCTGGACGTGGAGGTCGAGGTGGACCTGCTGCCCGGGAGTGCCGTTCGGCCAGTGTGGCGGCTCATGCCCTGGGGCCAATTGCACACCGATCGTCCACCGCCCCCGCGCGTCGAGGACGCTGTGCCAGCCATCCTCGTCGTCGGCGATGACACGTCCGTCAAGCACCCCGGCCCAGAACGCGCTCTCGGCGCCCAGGTCTGCAGCATCGAACACGACCACCTGCCGCATGATCTCCATGGCTGCCATCTGTCGCTCCCCGGATCAGCGATGTCGGACACGGCCATCGCATCGAGATGCCACGACCCTCCATCGCACCCTAGTTCTGTCGATGACCGCCGGGAGCTGCGGACCATTCCGAGGCACCAGGCCGACGGGCTCGCCATGGCCATCACGTTCAAGGCCGTGACCGACAAGTGCCCTCATCCGGCGTGGCGGACCTTCTTGAGTTGCAGTTCGACGTCGTGGAGTGCGGCATCGCTCGCCGCCGGGTTTGCGATGATGGCCTCGGCCTCGAAGAGGAGGTCGAGGAACGGTGCCGACGCACCACCGGCGAGCGGCACATCTGCGCCGATGTCGACCGCCCCGCTCGCGAACTGGAGCCATGCCACCAGCAGGTCAGCCGTGGCGCGGTCCCGTGCGTCGCCGGGACTCGGCGACAGGATCTCGCCCACCTGGTCGAAACTCAACGGAGTGTCCTCGGAGAAGATGCCCGACGCAGCATCCACGACCTCCAGGTACCCGGCCGCTGTGTCGGCGTCGATGTGGGGCTTGCCTGCGTCGGCGTACTGGTGCTTCCACCAGCCGACTGCCTGGGTGTCGTCAGCGGTGCCGGTCACCAGGACTCCCGCGCTTGCCTGCGTGGTACCGCCGTCGTCATCGGTCAGCGTGACCATCACCGTCTCGGCCCCCGGCGCTGCATGGATGGCCGCCGTGGCGTCGGAGGCAGCGAAGGGAAACGTCCCGAGCGGGCTCGGGAACGGGTCGGGGCCCACGCCGTCATTGAAGTGGATACTGGGCGGTTCGGTGTTCCAGGCGAAGGTGAGGTCATCCGATCCGTCGTCGGTGCCGTCGGCGGCAAGCGCGAGCGGATCGCCGGCCATCACCACGAAGAAGTCACCGCCGGGGAAGGTGATCGTGTCGCCGGTGTCGAGAGCGACCAGTGGATCGACGTTGTCCACGGTCACCGTCGCCCCGTCGGCACCGACGCCGCCATCGTCGTCAGTGACCGTCACGGTGACATCGAAGGTCCCGTTGTCGCCGTAGACGTGGTCGACACCCCCGGCCAGGCCAGCCGGGTCAACAGGCTCGGGTGCTGTCCCATCGTCCCAGTCGATCGTGGCCGTGTGGGTGTCGAGCACTCCCGGGTCATCGAAGGTGGCGGTGACCGTGGCCGCCTCACCCTCCAGGATCTGGTCCCCCACTGCCGTCACCGAGGGAGCCACGTTGAGCACGGTGACCGTCGCATCGGCGTCGTCGGTGATCGCCTCGCCGGCGCTGACGTCGCCGCCTGCGTCGGAGACCGTGAGCGTGATCACCTCGACCGCGTCGTCCAGGCCCGTGGCGTCGTAGGTCGGTGTGGCGATCGTTGGATCGTCGAGGTTGGTCCCCGGGCTCCACGAGTAGCTGAGCAATGCGTTGTGGGGGTCGCTGCTGGCGCTCCCGTCCAGGCCCTGGGTGGAGCCCTCGAACACCTCGTAGGGGCCACCCGCGTCCGACGTCGGCGCCGTGTTGACGCACTGGCCGGCGGTGATGGTGGTGGTCGCGTCGTTGTCGTCGACGTATGAGTAGTCGGCGGTGGTGGCGTCGCAGACCCGCGGATCGTCGTTCTGGAATGCGCCGGAGATGAAGCCGCCGGCGTTGCCGATGTTGTTGGGCAGTTCACCGGGGTCGACAATGCCGCTGCCATCGGCGTCGTAGCTGGCGTATGTGCCGAGGTTCGCCACCTCGAAGTGCAGATGCGTGCTGCCGGCGAACCCGACGTCACCCTCTTCACCAAGCACCTGCCCGACCAGGACCGTGTCTCCCACTGCCCATCCGGCGTCGGTGGTCACCGTGCCCGTCCGGAAGTGGCTGTACTTCGTCCATTCCCCGTTGGGGTGGGCCACCCACACATAGTTGTTGTGCTGTGAGCACCGTCCGACGACCGTGATCCCGGGGACGGGATCGTTGATGCCGTCACCGTCGAGATCCTCGATGGGATCCAGGACGCCGTCGTTGTTGCCCACCGAGTCCTCGGTGGCGTCCCGGCAGCTGTGCTCGAGGTTGTCGTTGCCGCCACCCAACTGTTGGGTGCCGTCGAAGGCCAGCCCGTCACCTCGGCCATAGTCGTTGCCGTGGCTGTCCTGGATGACAGCGATCCTCCCAGAGGCGGCAGCGACGATCAGGGCCGTGCCGTCACCAGCCACGGCCGGACCGGGCGATGGCGAGGTGCGCGTACCGGCGTTGTCGTCGTAGGCGACCATGTCGATGCGATCGCGACTGCCATTGGTGCCACCGTGGTTGTGGGCGTCACCGATCACGTCGACGAGGATGCCGTCGGCATAGGGGATCCGGTAGATCGCCGTGCTGGTGGTCTCGTCGGGATGTGTCGCGCCAGCGGGAAACGCGACCACCGCCAGCATCGCCGACGCCACCACCGATGACCCCAGCACCTGCCCTGCCCGACGTCCTCCACGTGCCCGAATGTGCGCCATGAGTGCCCCCTCAACCTCTGTTCACCCCTCTCTAGCAGGTCGCGCATGCAATGCGATGGCAGCGGGCGCTCCTCGAATCCCACCGTGCGTTCCGGCGTTGCGACGTTGTGTGCGTCGCGCCACCGGTGGAGCGCGTCTCGCACGATGGATCGCGCCACGCGCGGTTGGCTGACGCGGTCAGTGTTCGACGTTCCATCGGCGAATGAGTGCGGTGATGCGGCGCGTGTACTGGCGGACGAACCAGTAGGCGAACGGCACCAGCAACACCCACACGGTCACCGCTTCGGCACTCCGCACCGACGACCCACTCCGCAGCATCAACAGGACCGGGACGATGCCGACCACGGCCACGATGCCTGCCGCGCCCAGGCTGATCGCAACAGGCTTCGCGACCAACCACCGGTCGAAGCGCGTCGGCCCCCCGCGCAGGTTCCAGTACGCCCACACGGGATCGCGGAACCACGGATCCTCGTTCACGGTCGTTGCCTGGCGTCGTGTTCGACTGGGAGCCTCGCGGCCGCGCAACGGGCATGAAAAAGCGAGAACCCCCGGATTCGGGGGTTCTCGCTCGTGGTGGTAGCGGGGGCAGGATTTGAACCTGCGACCTCCGGGTTATGAGCCCGGCGAGCTGACCGAACTGCTCCACCCCGCGGCGTTGGATCGGCCATCGTATCGACGGCACCCGCGGGCGTGCAAATCGACGGCGACCGGCCACTAGGGTCGTCCGTCGTCACCCCCGGGGAGCACACGTGATGACCGAATCGATCTTCCGATCCGGCCTGTTCGACGGCACCGTGGCGCTGGTCACGGGCGGCGGCAGCGGCATCGGGCTGACGACGGCTCGGCAGTTGGCAGGGCTCGGCGCCCACGTGGTGCTCACGGGGCGCCGCCAGGCGCTGTTGGACGACGCAGCCGAACAGATCCGGTCAGCGGGCGGCGCGGTGTCGACCCAGCCCGGCGACATCCGCGACGACGACGATGTCGCCGCGATGGTGGCAACCGCGATGGCCCCGACGGGCCGCATCGACGTGCTTGTCAACAACGCCGGCGGGCAGTTCTTCGCCCCGGCCGAGTCCATCTCGCGCAACGGCTTCGAGGCCGTGGTCACGACCAACCTCACCGGGACGTGGCTGGTCTCCCAGGCCGTGTTCGCAGCCTCGATGCGCGACCACGGCGGCGCGATCGTGAACATGGGCATGCTCAACGATCGCGGCTTTCCGGGCATGGCCCACTCGGGAGCCGCACGTGCGGGCGTGGCAAACCTCACCCAGACCCTGGCCCTCGAGTGGGCACCGTCCGGCGTGCGCGTCAACGGCGTGGCCCCGGGCTGGATCGACTCGTCGGGCACGCTCACCTACCCCGAGGAGGTGCGCGCACTGCTGGCCGGTGTCGTCGACCAGACGCCGGCTCGGCGCGCCGGCGCCGAATCCGAGGTCGCCCATGCCATCACGTTCCTGGCCTCGCCGGCGGCATCGTTCATCACCGGCGTGACGCTGCGCATCGACGGTGGTGCCGAACTGGCCCGACCCAACTGGATGACGCCACCCCACGACAACTGGCCCCCCGCCGTGCCCGTCGAGTAGACCCGACCGGCAGCGACCGGGCCCCGCCAGCCCGGTCAGTCATGTGGGGCTCGACGCCGACGTGCCCGACTCCGAACCGTCCGACTCCGACCTGTCCGGATCCGGCGCGGACAAGTGCGACTCGTCCGCAGTCGTGGCGCTGGCGGCCAGGTCGGCAGCCGTCTGGCCGGCCAACGCTGCCTGCATGCTGGGCACGGCACCGAGCAACTGCCGGGTGTAGGGATGGCGTGGTCGCGTCGTCACCTGGTCGGTCGCTCACTGTTCCACGATGCGGCCATCCTGCATCACGGCCACGAAGTCACACACGCGTTGGACCACTGACAGGTCGTGCGACACGAACACCATCGTGAGGTCGAAGTCGCGCACCAACCCGGACAGCAGGTTGAGGATCTGGGCGCGCACGGACACGTCCAGTGCGCTCACTGGTTCGTCGGCCAGCAGCACCGCCGGGCGCGTCGACAGGGCCCGCGCGATCGCGATCCGTTGCCGCTGGCCGCCGGAGAACTGGTGCGGATAGCGGTCGGCCGCGGTCGCCGGCAACCCCACGGCCTCGAGCAGTTCCTCCAGTCGTGCACGGTTGTCGCG
>DATFMD010000051.1:0-17818 GCA_035267125.1 Nitriliruptoraceae bacterium
TGTCGTCGCCGAGCTGGCCGAACACCCAGTCGGACTCGGACCCACCGACCACGACGTCGTCACCCCACAGGTGCGCGGGGGTGTTGTCGGCGTGGTCGAGCAACGTGATCGTCCAGGCCATCGGTCCCATGTGCGGGTCGATCCGGTGGGTGCCGTCGACGCCGTCGTGCAGCGTGGCGCCCGACAGCTGGCGGACGGTCGGCGACGTGTCGGTGCCGACGTGGCGCGTGACCACGGCCTGGTCGCCCACCACCACGTCCCGGTCGGCCTCGCCGTCCAGTCCGTCGTCGCCGATGCCACCGATGACCAGGTCGTCGCCGCCACCGCCACGCACGACGTCGTCGTTGTCGGCGTCGCCGTCGACCGGGTCGCCCTCGAAGAGGCTGAACACCACGTCGATCGTCTCGAACACACCGTCGTCGGTCTGGTTCTGGCCCAGGATGGCCCCGCCCGGTGCCACGTTGTCGGGCACGGCCGCCGGCGCGCCGCCGAGGACCACGTCGAACCCGGCCCCGTCGTCGTGCAGCAGCACGCGTCCGTCGTCGCCCAGCAGGACGTCGTCTGCCGACCCGCCCCGGATGTCGTCGTTGCCGCCGTTGCCGAACACCACCAGTGCCAGCCCGGCCACGGCCGAGCCGCCCTGCGCGTCGACCGTGTCGTCGCCCGCCTCGCCGTGGACCAACAGGCGGGCCTCGGCCACGTCGGGAGCCGTGATGGTGACCGTGTCGTCGCCGGCGTTGGCGTACAGGGTCGTGATCGTCAGCTGCAGTGGGGCATCGTCGGTGGCCCCACCGAGCACGCTCTGGATCGTGATGGTGTCGCCGCCGGTGCCGGCGTGGATCGTGATGCCACGCCCGAACATGCCAGCATCGGCCAGCTCGGTCCACGCACCCTGGCCGGCGAGGTCGCCGCCGGTCGCCGCGTAGGTCATGTCGCCCGGCGACAGGCCCACGATCGAGCCGTCGGTGATCGTTGCGGTGTCGGCGTCGGGGTCGTCCCGGTCGCTGACCGCCAGGGTGTTGCTGCCGGTGCCGGTCTCGATGTCGAGGTCACCGGCGACCAGGTCCAGCGACCCGTGGAACACCAGGTCGTCCACGACCACGGTGCCGTGCAGGACGGCCTCGTGGACCTCGAGCAGCCCGCCACCGCTGGTGGCGACGTCGTCCATGGCGTCGGCCAGCCCGGCCAGGTCGGCGGCGTCGGAGACGAAGACCACGTCGTCGCCGGCGGCGGTGTCCAGCACGGTGTGGGGCAGGGTCCCGCGGACATTCATCCGGTCGTCGCCGGAGCCCAGCAGGATCGTGAGGTCCTCGTCGGTGGCGAAGCCGTAGTAGTTGATCCCGTCGCCCCGGGCGACGTCGGTCGCGGTGGCCCCCGCCGGCGAGTCACCGGTGGCCGTCACGGCCAGGCCGACGTCGACCCCGCCCAGCTCGCCCTGGAACCCGACCAGGAAGTCGCCGTCGTGGGCCCACACGTACACGCTGCGGCTGCACGGCGTGTCCAGCTCCGGGGTGACGGCGTCCGGTCCGCCCAGTCCGCACCCGGTGATCGCCGGGTCGCCGGCCGTCACCGGGAAGATGGCGGCCTGCAGGGCTGCCGCGAGCTCGGCGGCGGTGAAGCCGACCGGCAGGACCAGCACGACCGGGCCGGCCCGACCCGGGATCGTGACGGTGAACGTGACCTCGGTCGTGGTGGCGCCGATGGTCAGCGAGAAGATCCGGTCGACGCTGGTCCCGACCATGTCCAGGCCGGTCAGCGTCGTCTGGGTCAGGGTCCCCAGGTTGTCGTCGCCGTCACCGCTGTCGTCGATCGTCATGTCGTCGACGCCGGCGCCCCCGTCGATGACCAGCAGCGCGTCGACCTCGTCCACGGTGCCACCGATGGTCGGCACCGTCGTGCCGACGTGGAACGTGTCGTCGCCGTGCTCGCCGAGGATGTTGGTGTGGCCGGCGATGGTCCGGACGTCGAAGGTGTCGTCACCGTCGTTGCCCCGGATCACGGTCGTGCCGGCGTGGGTGCTGAGGACGGTGAACTGGTCGGCTCCCTGGCCGAGGAAGACGGTGAGCTCCTCGAGGTCGAGGTATTCGATGCCCCCGAGCAGGAACCGGCCGCCGACGAACTGGTCGGGGCCCATGCCCAGGCCGGTGAGTCGGGTGTCGGTCAGGGTCCCGGTGTCGGGGCTGACGCTGTCGTTGTTGTAGACGTTGAGCGTGTCGACCTGGAGGTCCTCCACCACGTCGAACGACGGGTCCTCGGGGAGCACCAGCGGAGCCGACGTCTCGCCGGGCAGCAGGACCGCCACGTCGGAGAAGCTGCGGTCGGCGGCCGGGTCGACGCCCCCGACGACCGACAGCGGACCCTGGACGAGGTAGGTGCGCTGCGCGGTGTCGGCGAAGTCCTGCAGGTCGCCGCCGTCGACGAACGTGTCGTTCACGGCCCAGACATAGACGGTCCGGGCCACGTCCCAGTCGGCCGCGGTGAACTCCAGCGTGATCGACCCGCAGTCGGCGGGGTCGGCGATGGTGCTGTCGACGGCGCCCTCGGAGGTGGCGACGCACAGCTGCTGGACGTTGCGGAGTCCGGCAGCACCGTCCGGCGCGTGCAGGGTCTCGCTCGTGGTCGGTGCCACCGTGACGGTGACGGTCTCGCCGGCGGTCGGCGCCATGGTCAGCACGACGGTGTAGGTGTCGAACTGCAGCCCGACGGTCGTGTCGGTCGCCCCCTCGGCGACGGCCGTGCCGCCACCACTCGGGGTGATCATCACGCCCGGCGTGTCGTCGTCACCGACGAACGCCGCGATCAGCGGTGTCGTGACGCCGACCAGGTCCAGGATCGAGAAGGCCGAGCCGACCTCGACGGCCCACGCCGAGTCGACGGTGATCGTCGTGGCGGTGTTGCTGAGGACCGTCCGGAACTCGGTCGTGCCGTCGGCGTTGAACACCCGGATGGTGGCGCCCGAGATCCCGCCGTTCGTGGTCGGCAGCGCCACGTCGACCGTGAACTCGGTCTCGTCGCCGTTGACGGCCGTCAGCTCCCCGGCGATCACCGCGTCGGTGTTGGGCGGGGTGAGACCGTTGATGACGTAGTCGGACGTGTCGTTCAGGCCGACCTCGACCGCGCCCTGGAGGATGACGATCGTCGTCCAGACACCGGCGCTCCCGGTCGATGCCTGGTTCGACCAGATGTCCCACGACTGGCCGGCACCGGCACCGCCGATGACGCGGAACAGGTAGCCGCGCAGGTCGTTGTGCGCGAACTCGCGGTCGCCGGTGATCGTGATCACCGTGTCGATGGACGTCACGACGTCGCCGGCGAACACGTCGCCGCTGGACACGGTCGTGGCGACGTAGCCGTAGTGGAAGCTCTCGACGTCGGCGTCGTCGGTCGCCCGGACGAACACGATCTGGGCGGTGGCGTAGTCGGCCGCCGTGAAGGTGAGGTCGACCGACCCGCAGTCGTCGTTGGTGTCGGCCGCCGTGAACACGCAGACCTGGTCGTCACCGCTGACCGTCACCGTGGTCGTGGTGAGCGGGGCGCGGGTCAGGGCGATGGTGTAGCTGTCGTCGGGCCCGCCCTCGGTCACGATGGTCTCGGCGTCGGACTCGACCACCACCAGGCCGGCACGCTCGTCGTCGACGACCTCGACGGCAACGTTGTTGATCGCCAGGCCGTCATAGTTCGCGTCGGCGGACACCACCAGGTGCTGGAGGAAGGCCGTTCGCTCGCCCTCCGAGGAGAAGTCGCCGTGGGCGCGGACGTGGACCGTCTGGCCCTCGTCCCAGTTGGCAGGCGTGAAGACGAGCGTCACGCCGTCGGCCCAGTCGGAGCCGTCCTTGCGGACCTCGATCGCGTACGAACGGTTGAGCTCGTCCTCGGGCGAGCGACTCGGCGCGGCGATCGTGATCCGGACCTCGGCCGTCGGCGCCTGGTTCAGCACGATCACGTAGGTGTCGGTCGCGCCCTGCTCGGACACGACGGTGGAGCCGTCGGTCTGGGCGATCGCGGCACCGATCTCGTCGTCGTCCTGGATCTCGGCGGCGACCCCGTCGATCGCGGTGCCGTCCCAGGTCCCGGCGACGCATCCCGCGGTGCCGTCACAGGTGCTCTCGACGCTGTGGGACACCAGCCCGGTGTGACCGAGGAGGTCGTCCCCGTAGGCCGCGTTGGCGTCGCCCGCGACGTTGATGGTGTCGCTGCCGAGACCACCGAAGATCCGGACGACGACACCCGGCGCCGTGCTGAGCACGGTGAAGACGTCATCGCCCTCGGCCCCGTCGACGTCGAGCTGCTCCACCCCGATGAAGGACACGTAGCGGCCGGCGCCGTAGACCCCGTCGGCCGTGACGACGAACTCGTCGTCGGCCTCGGTGCCGACGACCACGACGGTGTCGAAGCCCTGGCCACCGTTGATCGACACCGGCGCGTTCCAGAGGTAGTCGATGAAGTCGCGACCATCGCCTGCGTCGATCGAGGTGTCCTCGTCGATGCCGAGGAACGTCCGGATCACGAAGGTGTCGTCGCCCCGGTCGCCGTTGAGCTGCAGGACGGCGAGGTTGTGGAACACGTTGAACAGGTCGTTGCCGCCACCACCGTTGATCGTCGTCGCGTAGGACACGCCGTTGGAGAGGTAGCCACGGGTCGAGATCGTGAGGTCGGTCGCGACATCGAGCGTCGGTGGGGCCGCGTCGGGGTCACCGCCGAACAGTTGGCCGACCTGGAACTCGTCGTCGCCGGCCCCGCCGTTGACGATCATCAGGCTGCTGTTGTCGTCGAACACGACGAGGTCGTTGCCGTCGAGGGTGTTCAACGTGACGCCACCGTCGATGGTGTTGTCGTAGATGACCTGCTCGGCCCGGGTGAAGGCCCCGGTCACGTCGGGAGCCGACAGGGAGGCGATGATGCCGGTGCGGAGCAGGAAGGTGTCGTCGCCGCTGGTGCCGTTCACGGTCAGCCGGTCGATCCCGCTGACGTCCACCCCGCTGTCGTGGATCGTGACCTCGGACGTCTCGGCGTTCCAGACGTTGACGACGTAGAGGTCGGAGCCTTCGGCGCCGTCGATCGTGAGCTCGGAGCCGAGGATGCCGTTGGCGGCGTTCGGGATGCCCTCCAGCGGGTTGATCACGAGCGAGTCGTCGCCGTCCTGTCCGTCGATGTCGGTGGTGCCCGAGATGGTCTCGACCAGCAGGACGTCGTTGCCGTCGCCACCGGTGAGGTTGGTCTCGGTGGCGTGGGTCGAGCGGACGTGGAACGCATCGGCGCCGGAGCCCAGGCCGATGTCGAGCACCTCGATGCCGGTGTAGGCGATCCGACCCGTCGACGATGAGGAGGCGGTCGCCCCGGCCGTCCCGTAGTCGGCGATGCCGATCAGGCCGGACCCGTCGACGGTCATCTGGCCGAGTCCCCAGCCGACCGTGCCGGCCAGGTCCCCGACGAACGCGATCACGTAGGTCAGCTCGAGGTCGTGCAGGATCCGACTGATCTGGATGTCGGCGGCGTCGAGGTCCGTGATGCCCGCGAACGCCGCGAGCAGCGCATTGCGCAGTGCGGACGCCGAGGCGTCGAATGCCAGCGCGGTCGTGGTCCGGGTGGTGCTGCCGTCGTCGAAGGTGATCGTGAAGGAACCGTCGAAGGCGTTGGCGATCGTGACGACGTGGACGGCGTCGGACGGCGACGCCGAGAACGCAGAGCCGATGGTCATCCCGAGGCCCTCGATGGTCGACGCCGTGACCGTGCCGACGTTGTCGGTCGTGTCGCCCGTGTCGTCGATGACGAGGTTGTCCGAGGCACCGGCACCCCCCGTGACCTCCAGGAGGGCACCGATCCCGTCGACCGTGCCACCGAGGGTCGCGGCCAGCGTGCCGACGGTGATCGTGTCGGACGCGGCGCCCCCGTCGATGACCGTCCAGCCCGCGATCGTGCGGACGTTGATGGTGTCGGCACCGCCGAACGAGTCCAGCGTCGTCTTGCCCGCGTGGGTGGAGATGATGGTGAAGGTGTCGCCGGCAGTCCCGAGGTCGATGTTGAGGAACTCGAGGGTGCCGTAGGTGATGCCCTCGGTGCCCAGGTCCAGGCCCGTGATGGTCGTGGCCGTCAACTGGCCGGTGTCGGCGGTCGTGTCCCCGTCGTCGTCGACGTTGAGCGTGTCGATGCCACCACCCTCACCGTTGACGACCAGGTGCCCGTCGATCGCATCGACGTTGCCGGTGTTGGTCGGCGCATTCGACGACACGTTCACCGTGTCGTTGCCGGCGCCGAGGTTCAGTGTCGCCTCGGTGTCGCTGACCGGGGTGTCGGTCGGTCCGTTCGTTGACAGCACGTTCATCGTGTCGTCGCCGGTGCCCAGGTTGATGACCAGGTGCTCGATGTCCAGGTAGATGATGGGTGTCGAGCCGATGCCGAGCCCCGAGATCGTCGTCGACGTCAGTTGCCCGGTCTGGCCCGTCGTCTCGCCGGTCTCGTCGACGTACAGCCAGTCGCTCGCCTGGGGCGCGTTGCCGTTGATGGTGAGTGCACCCTGGATCCCGTTCACGTTGCCGCCGGTGTTGACCGTGGCATCGGCGACGGCCGCCACGGACTCCTCGGCGTTGGAGCCGACCTCGATCGTGTCGTCGCCGTCGTTGCCGTTGACGAACACCGTCCCGCTCATCGCCACGACGTCGATCCAGTCGTCGCCTTCGGTGCCGGCGGCGGTGGCCGTCCCGTCCCCGTTGACCGTGAGCGTCGACCCGGCCGCCGTGTTGCGGATCGTGATGTAGTCGTCGCCGCCCAGACCGTTGACCGTGACGTTGGAGCCGGCGTCGATGTTGTTGATGATGATGCGGTCGGCGCCGTCGGTGCCGTTGATCGTCGCGGTGCCGCTGATCGAGTTGACGGTGACCGTGTCCTCGGCCGCGTCGGTGTTGAGTGTCAGGTTGCTGCCGACCGCGACGCCGTTGACGACGACCGTGTCGGCGCCCCCGTTGGTGTCGACGGTGGTCGGGCCGGGCATGACGCTGGTGATCGTGAGGTCGTCACCGCCCTGGCCCAGGTCGAGCTGCATCGTCTCGAACTGCCCGTAGGTGATCACGGCCGGGCTGAAGCCCGACAGCGTCGTGGCGGTCAGGGTGCCGGTGTCGCCGGTGCCGTCCGCGTAGTCACTGATGTCAAGCACGTCGCCGGCCACGTGCCCACCGCCCTGCACGGTCAGCGCGCCGGCGATCCCGTCGATGTCCCCCGATGTCATGTTCGGCGAACCGCCCGACACGTTGACGGTGTCGTCACCACCCCCGGCGTTCAGCGTGGTCGTGACGCCAGTGGCGGTCGACTGGATGTTCGCGACGTTCACGCCGCTGCCGAGGTCGATCGTCAGCGTCTCGATCGTCTCGTAGGCGATCGAACCACCCATGCCGAACCCGGTGACCAGGGTGCTGGTCAGCGTCCCGTCCTCGTCGTCTGCATCGCCGGTGTCGTCGAGGTCGAGCACGTCGCCAGCGGTCTGCCCCTGGCCCTTGACCGTCAGCGTGGCATCGATGGCGTCGAGCGTGCCACCGGCGTTGCCGGTCGTGGAGGCGGAACTGCCGACGTGGACGACGTCGTCGCCGGTGCCCATCCGGAGTTCGACGTCGGACCCGATCCCCTGGACGAACACGTCGTCGGCGCCGGCCAGGGCTTCCACGATCAGCAGGTCCTCGTCCAGCACCCTGCCGTTGATCGTGACGTCGTAGAACCAGTCGGCAGTGGTGGTGTCGGCGACGGGTGGCGTCGTGGTGTTCGCGCCGGGCCTCACGCCCGGCCGGTCGACCGGGGGCAACTGGGCGGCGGACCCCTTCGTCAGGGTGATCTCGTCGCCCGACGACGTCAGCTGCATCGTGACCGTGTCGACGCTGCTGGCACCGGTGGTGTAGTCCGAGATCGCGATGACCAGGTCCGTGATGCCGCCGGCCGACAGGTCACCGACCAGGGTGATGTCGTCCGCCCCGGCGCCGAGATAGAACTTCAGGTCCTCGATGGAGGTGAGCGTGGTGGTCGACGTGCTCGAGCCATCGGTGTAGTCGAGCACGATCGACGAGCCGGACACGCGCACCGTCACGTCGTCGTCGCTCCCGCCGCCGACGAGGTACAGGACGTCCCCGCTGTCGCCACCGCCGTCGACCGTCTCGCCCGCGAGCTCGAACGGCGAGCCGAAGAACTCGTCGTTGCCGGCCTCGCCCTTCATCACGTCGAGCCCGAGCCGGCCGTCGAGCCGATCGTTGCCGGCACCGCCCTCGAGGACGTCGTCGTCGCTGCCCCCGATCAGCTCGTCGTTGCCGCCGTCGCCGTACAACTCCGCGACGGCATCGCCGAAGTAGTGGAGGATGTCGTTGCCGCTCCCTCCCCGGATCTCCACCGGGATGTCGCTGCCGCGCCCCGGCGTGCTCCCCGCCGGGATGGTGACCGTGACCGTCTCCTCGAGGACGTCGTCGTACACCTGGATCGTGGTCTCACCGAAGGCGGATGCCCCCTGTGGACCGAACATCACGAAGCTGTCGTTGCCGTCGCCGAAGTCCCCGACGATCCGCTTCACGCCACGGAACAACTCGCTCTCGCCGAACGCCACGACGGACACCGTGTAGCTGTCGGTGGCGGAGTCATGGCTGATCTGGGTGATCGTGTACGCCTCGTCGGGGAGCGGACTGCCCGAGGACGTCTTGCCCACGGTTCGCTCGTCACCCCGGTCGCCGACGTTGAGGACCAGCGTGCCGGCGGGATACCCGCTGCCGGTCGGGTCGAGGGTCGCGAGGTTGGGCGGCGCCTGCTTGTTGATCGTCGTCGGGATCGTGATCGTGGCGACGTCGAAGTCCTTGCAGATCTCCCAGATGACCGTGACGCAGAACTCGAGATTCAGGGTCGCGGTGGCCCTGTCGCCGTCGATGGTGCCCACGACGCTGCCTGCCGCAGACGCGCCGAGCAGGTCCGCCCCGGCCACCGACACGTTGGCGTCGATGTAGACCGTGACGAGGAACAGGAACTCGCCCGGTTGCGTGGCGTCTGCGTAGGGAATCCAAAGGAAATTGGGGCTCGGCAGGTACTGGTGCTTGCTCTCCGGGATCGGGCCCTTGAGCACGGCGATCGTCACCGAACCACTGCCGTTGACGTTGAATGAGTCCGGCCCGAGTTGCGCCCTGGCCGACACCGTGAGGGCGAACTGACCATCGCTCTGGAAGAAGCCGTTGACCGTGATGGTGAGTGGCCCGAAGCTGCCGGTGAGGTTGTTGACGCCGACGAACCAGAACACGCTGCCCGGGTCCTCGCGGACGTCGACCACGATGCCGCCGCTGACGGTGATCACGCTGATGATCGACAGTTCGCCGTCGAGGTCGAGCCGGAACGAGTCCGGACGGTCGTCGCGGGTGTAGATCTGGAGCTGGCCGCTCACGGCCAGCTCGATGACCGACGAGACGGCGGCGTCGATCGAGACGCTGATGTCGATGTCGACGCCGTCGTCGTAGATGCCGATGAAGCCGCTCGCCCGAACGTCGATGCCCAGGTCGTCGGTGCCCAGCGTGAAGGACAGGTCGACGAAGAGCTCGAACCCGGACGGACCGATGGCGAGTGCGCCCACGCCGTCGGCGCTGGCGAAGTCGCCGAAGTTGAAGGACCCGCTCATGGCGACGAACACGTAGGCGCCATCGGGCTGGTAGGTCACGCCGGTGTCGGTCCCGTCCAGGATCGCAAGCACGGCGTCGTACCGAGCGTCCTGTGCGGTCTCGCCGATGGTGTCGCCGTCGCCGGGGTTGATCGAGGGTGCGCCACCCTCGATGTTGAAGCAGGTGGCGAGGTCCGGGCTGTCGCCGCCCTCGAGCGGTACGCAGGTGTCGCCGTCGATCTTGCCGAGTCGCCCGAGGATCTCCTGCCCGAGGGCGCTGAGCTCACTGGCGTCCGTGCCGGCCAGGTACCCGCCCTCGTCGAAGTCCGAGGCACCGGTGGGAGTGGTGAGGAAGTCGAGGACCGGCTGCGGCAGGTCGACGAACTGGGGGCCGCTCGTGGTGTTGATGATGAAGCGTGCGGCGACGTCGAGGCCGAAGACGTCGTCACCGACGGACATCGACACCGACAGGTCGGCGGCGAGACCGACCGAGTTGATGATCAGTGCACCGACCGCGGTGATGTCGAAGATGGGATCATCTGCGCCGACGTCGGGGCCGATCGTGAGCTTCGCGGCGGCGAACGCCTTGAGCTCGGTCGCCGAGAGCTCGAAGAAGAACACTCCCCCGAGTTCGGCGTAGGTCGTGGTGGCCGAACTGTTGCGGATCGTCAGCACGCCGGCCAGGTACACGTGGATCAGGAAGCCGGCGCTGTCGAGGTAGATCGCGTCGGCGGCATTGCCGGTGTCGACCCGGTACCCCGGCGTGCTGTCCGTCGGCGTGTTGCCGGTCGGGTAACTGGAAACCCAGTCGATCGCGCTGATGCCGGCGCTCGCCCCGAAGCCGAGGTTGGCCTTGAGGCCGAGGGTGCCGCTGGCCCCCAGGAACGGCATGTTGGCGGTCAGTCCGAAGCTGGCGACCGACAGGTCCACGCCGAGCCAGCCACCGAGGTCACCCGACAGCGACGGGTTCAGCACGAGCACCGCACCCAGGTCGGCATCGGTGATGTGGAAGCCGTAGGCGTCCTGGTTGACCTCGCCCGGCCCATCGAACACGAGGTCGCCGTCGTGGTCCTCCCAGTAGGGCCCGCCCCAGCCGATGAAGCCGGCCAGGCTCCCCAGGCCCAACGACATCGTGATCGCCCCGGAGACCTGGCTCTGAGTGCCTGCGAGGTCGACGACGGTCAGGTCCTCGGTCGCGCCGCCGATGACGAGCGCGAACGATCCCCACAGGGTCGCGACCCCGAGCAGGTCGACGTGGATGTTCTCCGCCGCGACCCGGATCAGGAAGGAGTCGAGCGCGACCGGTGAGCCGTCCGCGCCGGTGTAGAAGCCCAACACGACCCCGTCACCACACCCGGCGGGGAGGGTGCCGCCGGCGTCCTCGATCGCGTCGCAGTACTCCGGCGTCGGCTTTGACACCGTGGTGCGGATCCGGAAGCCGTTGCCGACGCCCTGCCCGAAGAAGTCGGTCGCGCTGAAGTCGACGACCGGGAGCAGCGGCAACCCGGCCACGGTCGGCGAGGACAGGTTGAGGTCGATCTCGATGCCCCGGGCCGACAGGGTGATGCCCTTGCCGTCGGCGAGGTCGTCGAGTCCGACCAGCCCGAACTGGGTGGCACGTGCCTTGAGGGCGACGTATCGGGTCGGGTCGATCGGGACCGTCGGCGTCATCAGTGCCAGGCCGAAGTCGAGGTCCTCGATCCACACCCCGACGGAGTCTCCGAGCTCGGCCTCCTGGAGGATGCCGTCCGTGCCGGCGTCGAGCACGCCGTCGGAGTAGCCGACGAACGCGGTCAGGTTCTCGCCGCCGATGGTCAGGAAGGAGACCTCCTTGGAGGACCCCACCGGGTTGATCGCGTCGACGACCTCTTGGAGGTCGGGGTCCGAATCGTCGAGCCCGAACAGCGAGATGATCTCGTCGGTCGGGATGATGCCGGGCGCCAACTGGACGGTCTGGACCGGCCCGGTCTCGAAGTAGATGCTGCCACTGATGTAGACGAACCGGTCGAGCTGGATCAGCACGTCGTCGGCGCCACCGCCCAGGCGCTGGTTGTTGTCGAAGTCGAGGTAGACCGGCGTGCCACCGGTGTCGACCTGGTAGCCGACTGGTTCGCAGGGGAGGCCGTCGGCATCACCGTCGTCCGCCGGGTCGTAGTCGTAGGCCGGGTCGTCGCACACGTCCGCCGCAGACTCTCCGGCGAAGCTGGACGTGAAGTCGATGACGGGCGGGCCCAGACCGCCCGGCCAGGCCGTGCCGTCGTTGAGCTCGAAGGCGATGTTGTCCGCAGCGAGGGTGACCCCGGGCACGCCGACCAACTCGAGGTGGTCGCCACTGGCCTTCATCGCCCAGAACTTGGGCAGCCGGTCGTCGAGCGCCGAGATGCCGGTCCCGGTCGGGGTGAAGAAGCCGAACCCGAACGTGACGCCGCTGGCGAAGAAACCGACCGCGTCCCCGAGGTCCTCCTTCGACAGTCCCTTGATGCCATCGCTGTCGGGGTCGATGCCCGTGGTCCCGGCGTCGTCGTCGAAGTCGCCCGGCGAGAACCCGGCGAACATCGAGATGCCGGTGCCGCCGAACTGGATGGTGCCGACCTCGACGTTGTACAGGTAGCTGAAGTCGTCGGCGAGCCCGGTCGAGCCGTCGGCCTCGACCTTGTCGGCCACCGTGCCACCCAGGTCACCGGTGATGCCAGTGACCAGGTCGAAGGCAGCCTCGCCGACCGCTGTCACCGCGCTGGGGAAGCCCAGCGCAACGTCCACTCGCTCGGTGGGGCCGATCCGGAAGGCGAAGGCGCCGTTGAGGTAGAAGAAGTTGCCCACCCGGATCGTGGCCTCGCCGATCGACGCCTCGATGCGCTGGTTGCCGTCGAAGTCCATGTAGACCGGGTTGGCGATGTTGCCGGTGCCGACCTGGTAGCCCGCCGGCTCGCACGGGATGCCGTCCCCGTCGGTGTCGTCAGCGAGGTCGTAGACGTACGCCGGGTCCAGCGAGCCATCCTCGAGGAAGCACGTGTCGGGCTCGGCGTCGATGTAGGTCGAGGAGAAGTCGACCACGGGGGGACCGAGCCCAGCGGGCCACTCGGTGCCGTTGTTCATCGCGAAGTCGACGTCTTCGAGCGTGACCTCGAAGGCGTCGTCCAGGCCCACGAAGGTCACCAGGTCGGCGTGCACCTTCATCGCGCGGAACTTCGGGATCCACGACAGTCCGACGACGGAGGACAGGAACGGGGTCATCTCGACCATGGCGAAGTCCACGCCGCTGACGAGCAACCCGACCGCGTCGTCCTTGACCCCGAAGCCCGCCGAGTCGTCCGGGTCGTCCACCTCGGTCAGGTCGATGGTGTCGTTGAAGTTCGTGTCGAACGCGAAGAACAGTTCGCCGCCCGTGCCCGCGACGCGGGTCGCGTCGAGGCCCGCGCCGTACCCGAGCCACAGGCTGGCGCCGCCGACCCCGATGCGGGTGACCCCCACGGCGACGCCGTCGATGGTGCCCGTGGTGAAGTTGACGGTGGTCGACCCGCCAGTCAGCAGGTCCAGCAGGCCGTCGGTCGAGTCCGTGCCGTTCAGGGCCAGGTCGATCGGGGCGACCAGCGCGTTGCCGGCGTCGGTGTCCAGCAGGTCGAGGATGTTGGCCGGCAGGCCGGTGGCGATCGTGACGGTCTCGGCCTCGCCCTGCATGTACTCGAAGCTGCCGGTCACGGCCAGGAACACGTCGCCCTCGGCCAACGTCTTCGTGCCGTCATCGTCGGTGTCGGCTGGCACCCCGATGGTGAGGAGGACCTTCGCGGCCTTGAAGCCGATCAGCGCGGACGGTCCGTAGTCGATGTTCACCGGTGCCGGAGCGGTCCCGCCCCCGTCCGGGTCGCCGGTGATGACGTCGAAGGAACCGTCACCCGTGAATCCGAAGGAGTTCGTGAAGTCCACCACGGGCGCGTTGCCTGCGAGGGTCGGCCACTTCGATCCGGCGTTGACCACCACCTCGATGTCGATCAGCGAGGCGTTCAGGTACTCGCCCCCGAGCATGCTCGCCTCGTCGATCTCGATCTTGAGGGCGGTCATGTTGGGGATGAACGGCAACGAGGGGTCGAAGTGGACCAGGCCGAAGTCCACGCCCGTCGCGAACAGGCCGACGGTCTTGGTGTCGAGCTCGGCCAGCTGCATCTTGCCATCGCCGTCATCCACCCAGCCCGGGTTGTAGCCCACGAAGACGCTGACGTCGGAGGCGCCGATCTGCAGGTAGGACGCCGTCAGGTTGTAGATCGTGGTGAAGTCGTCCTTGATGGCGAAGTTGGTGCCGGCGGCCGCCTTGTCGGCCACGATCGCGTCGAAGTCGATCCCGAACGTCGCCAAGTCGGCGAGCGCGTTGGATGCCGCCTGCAGGCCCAGGCGGAACTCGGTCTTCCACCGGGTCGCCACGTCGAGCTCGACGGTGGGGCCCTTCTCGAAGGCGAAGTTGCCGCTGACGTGCACGAACCCGGCGCCCTCGATCTGGCCACTGTCGTCGGTCTGGCCGATGACGAGCAGCGCCTCGTCCAGTGTGGCCCGGAAGCGCTGGTTGCCGTCGAAGTCGAACGTCACCGACCCCCCGCCGATGTCGGTGAGGTCCACGACGTAGTTGTTGCTGGAGAAGTCGACGACCGGTGGCCCCGCGACCAGGTCGACCGTCTCGGTCCAGGGGCTCCCGTCGTTGATGCCGACCGTGATTGAATCGGCCTGGAACACAAGGTTGTCCCAGCCGACGAACTGCAGCCCGTTGGTCCCGCCGTCGATGTCGAGCTTGAGCGCCTTCATCTTCGGGAACTTCTTGTTGAGCGCCCGGATCGGGGTCGGCTTCATCGTGATGAGCAGGATCGCCGCGTCGATGCCGGTCGCGAAGAAGCCGACCGCGTCAGGATCCAGCTCGTCTTCCTGCAGGATCCCGTCGGCCGCGGTCGCCCCGCTGCCGTCGGTCCAGCCGGGGTTGTTGCCGACGAAGACCGACGCGTTGGTGAACGAAATCTCGGTGATCTTGACCGGCACGTTGTGCAGGACGGAGTAGTCGTCGCTGAAGTAGACGTCGGTGAGCGAGGGCGCCCCGAGGTCAGTGAGCGTCGGGATGTCCAGACCGGGAAGGCCGACGTCGTCGAAGAGGTCGCCGATCTCGTCGCCGAGCGTGCCCTCGTAGAGTTCCAGCACGTCCAGTGGCCACCCGGTCGCCACGTCGACGACGCTGCTGGCGAGGCCGACCGACAGGACCCCGGTGACGAACACGTAGTCGTCGAGGGTGATCGTCGTCGTCACGCTGGCACGGATGACCTGGTCGGTCTCGGAGAAGGTGATGCCCACCGGAGTGGTCGAGAACCCGAAGTTGGCCGTGCTGAGGTCCAGCGCCGTCGGCGTGGCGTCGGCGGACTCGGTGTTGACGGTGATCGTCAGGCCGTCCAGCAGCCCGAACTCGAAGTCGATCCCGACCGGTCCGACGATGGACACGCCGTCCATCGTGCCCTGGAAGGCGTGCCACGCGCTCGTGCCGTCGGTGATGATCATCAGGACGAAGTCGCCGAAGGTGCCCTGCAGCCCGGCCGGGTCGTTGAGTGGCTCGGCCCCGATCAGCCCCTGGACGCCGTCGACCGCCGCGCCGGACGCGGTCAGGATCGTGACCGGCGTGACCGTGCCACCACCCGCCAGCCCGATGCTGGACGGCGGGGTGGCCATCGGGGTCAGCCTGATGTCGTCGAGCCGGACGAAGCCGGCGGCCGCGATCGTGGTGGTGCCGGTGCCCGTTCCCCCGTCGACGCCGCCGGTCAGCGCGCCGCCGGTCGCGAAGTCGAAGGTGTCGTCGGCGTTGGGCGCCCCCACGAGGTTCTCGACGTCGGCGAAGGAGAAGGCCAGGCGGTCGAAGGACACGAGACTGTCGGAGTCCTCCTCCCACGACCCGGAGTTGATCATCGAGGCCGCGTCGGAATCGCCGATCGTCCAGGTGCCGGCGACGGACTCGTCGAGCCGCAGCGTGTCGTTGCCGGCACCCCCGTTGATCACGAGCTCGGCGCCCGCGGTCTCGAAGACGCTGAGGACGCCAGTGCCGATGACGAGGGTCTCACCGCCGCCGCCGAGGTTGATCGTGACCTTCGTCGTCGTCAGCGACGTGAAGTTGTGCGTCTCCATCGAGTCGCCGTCGATGGAGATCGAGTCGGAACCGGTGGCGGTCACGGTGATCGTCGCGTCGGCAACGGTGTTCGTGAAGGAGTATTCCTCGGCCGGGCCCACGTCGAGCGGCTCCAGACCCGCATAGGTGAAGCTCAGGCCGTCGAGCGTGACGACGCCGGAGGTGGGCCCCGTCGCCTCGTAGCTGGCGACCGTGGCAGCGTGATTGACGACCAACGAGTCGAAGCCGCGATCGTTGCCGTCGATCCCGGTGATCGAACCGCCCTGCTCGATCACGAAGGTGTCGTCCGTGTCGGGGGCACCCACCAGGTGCTCGAACCCGTCGAAGGTGACGCCGGCCACCGATCCCCCGCCGGGCCCCGTGATCGTCCATTCCAGGTCCGTGGCTGGCCCCAGCAGCGTGTCACTGCCGCCACCCCCCACGAGGCTCACCGACAGCGAGGTCGCTCCCGTCACGACGATCCGGTCATCTCCGGCACCACCGATGACGGCGATGGCGACCCCGTCGGGGGCTGCGTGCAGGGTGCCGTCGGCTGCCACCAGGGCCGCGCCGCCGGCCGACAGGCGCAACTCGTGGTCCCACGCCTCGCCATCGGCGACGCTGGCCGTGGCCACGCCGTCGACCACGACCCAGGGTGAATCCGCGGCGTGGGCCTCGATTGCTTCGGAATCATCGGCGACCGCAGCCTCCCCCACGGCGTCATCGGGTGCCGGGTCGATGGCGTCCGCACCTGCCCCGTCGCCGGCATCGCCCGACCCGTCGTCCGTCTCCGTCGCAGTCTCGTCCGTGGCGGGATCGCCAGTCTCCTCGTCGTCGTCGGCGGCCCCCGCGTCGGCGGCCTCTCCGGCTGTCGAGTCATCGGCGGCCGGGTCGTCGGGTGTCGCGTCGTCAGTCGCATCTTCCGCGACCTCGTCGCCGGCACCATCGCCGGGATCGCCGTCACCCGCATCGCCGCCCGGCGCCTCGGAGTCCGTCTCGCCGGCGTCAGCGTCGCTCGTCGTTGTCGCCGCGTCCCCAGTCGTGGTGTCACCGTCGCTGGCCGCCTCCTCAGCGGCCGAGGCGTCACCGGACGACGTGTCGGTGGAGGCCTCCCCGGCGTCCCCGTCGGCGGCAGCAGCAGCGGCGGCGAATGCGTCATCCACGACCGGCGGTGGAATCGCGGTGACGACGGCGCCGGCAGTCAGCGTCGCCGCCATGACTCCGCCGTGGTCGTGCTCGAACCCGACGGCGTGCCCGACTTCGTGCCGCATGACCGACGCGAGGTCCATGCCGTCGCCACCCCAGCCATGCCCGGCCGCATCGACGTCGACCTGGATCGTCGTCCCGGAGGAGTGACCCAGCGTCAGGTCGGGCAAGTCGACCACCGCGACGGACAAGTCGGGCACCTCGTGCCCGGCGGACTGCCAGGCAGCGACCGCGTTCCCCAACGCGGCCTCCGCCTGGGCCTGTGACAACGTGGCTGGCGCAGTGGCGGCCGGGGCAGCTGCGGCGGCGACCTGCTGATCGTCCGGGTCGAGTGCGGCCTGCCCCGGGGTCACGACGGTGAACCAGAAGGTCTCCGCCTGGGTGAAGACACCGACGAGGTCGACCGGCGACGGCACGAGTGGCGACAGCGGGGCGGCTGGGCCCTGCAGCTGCCCTGACGGCGTCGCCGAGGGCGGCCGAGACACGGACAAGTCGATGGCCGACACGGTCGGCGCAATCAAGACGGTGGCGAGCATCGCGAGCAACCAGGGCGCAATGGTGCGCCCGAGGTGCCCTCCCGCCCGCGTCATCCTGGTCCCGGTCACGTTGCTGGTCGAGTGCCTCCATGCCACCACGCATCCCGTGCAGTGGCGGGCACTCGTAGACCCCACTAGAGCAAACGGCATCGCCCGGGTCCAGCGATGTTTGCTTACGACTATCGTGAACAAAACCTGACGGATGGAAAGTCGTGGCATCGTGTTGAATGTCAATCGCCTGCGACTGCTGCGTGAGGTGGCGCGTCGCGGCACCCTCGCAGCCGCAGCGGACGCCCTGTCCTACAGCCCCTCGGCCGTGTCGCAGCAACTGTCCAAGCTGCAGGCAGA
>DATFMD010000052.1:0-3928 GCA_035267125.1 Nitriliruptoraceae bacterium
CAGTACGAGGTCGGCCACCTCGACCGGGTCACACAGGCCCGGTCCCACCTCCCCGAGGGGGTCCTGCTGGCCGGTGCCGCATGGGACGGGATCGGCGTCAGCCCATGCGTCGCGTCCGGCCACCGCGCCGCAGCGGCCGCCATCGCCCTGGTCGGCCGCGGCTGAGCATCGCGCTGCTCACGCTCCGGTTCCGGGTGCATGGGTCGGCCGGACTCCAGGCGCGCTGGTGCTTCCGCAGAAGCGCGTTCGAGGAAGCACCTCGGCTCGCCTGTTGCCCGGTCAGGACTCCAGGGGAGCGGCCTCGTCGACGAGGTCCGAGGCGTCGTTGCGGACGTTGTTGACGCGGGTGGACACGGTGTGGGCACGCAGTGCCGGCACGGGCATGGCCTCGATGGCACGCAGCAGGTGCGGTGCCTGGTCGTCGGTGGCCGTCAACCAGTCGCCGTGCAGGGTGCGCGGCAGGATCACCGGCATGCGGTCGTGCAGTTGGACCATCTCGCCCTTGGCCTCGGTCGTCACGATCGCGGTCGAGAAGACGGGTTCGGCATCCTCGACGGCCGGGTCGCGCCACACCGTCCAGATCCCGGCGAACGCCAACGGACGGTCGTCGGGGTCATGGATGTACCAGGGCTGCTTGCGGTCACTGCCGGGGCGTTCCTGCCACTCGTAGAAGCCGTCGGCCGGCAGGATGCAGCGCCGCCGTTCGAACGAGCGCGCGAACATGCCATTGGTGGCAACGGTCTCGATCCGGGCGTTGATCGGTGCTCGACCCTTCAGGGTCTTCGCCCAGTGCGGCACGAAGCCCCAGCGCATCGTGCCGAGTCTCCTGGTGTCGTCGCGTTCGATCAGGGCGTACACGTCCAGCGTCGGGGCGACGTTGAAGCGCCGGCCCTGGTCGCCAGTTGCGACGGTGTCGGCACCGAACTCCTCGGCCAGTTGTTCCGGCGTCGAGACGGAGACGTAGCGTCCACACATGGGGAAGGTCCTTGGAGGGTGGGGCGGATGCAACCAGTCACGCGGTGTGCCTGCCGGCCAGTCGGAACGACAGCACGGCCAGGCCCACCGTCGCGACCATTGTGACCGCGGTGGCCGCCACGTAGTCGCCTGCGACTGTCGATCCCGACGCCAGTGCAGGCAGCGCGCCGGCCAGGTGACTCGGCAGCCACCGACCGATGGCGTCGGAGATGCCGAACAGGGGCATGACGAGCAGGATCAGGACGGAGGCAATGACGGTGGCCAGCACGGTCCGGGCGCGACTGGCCACGGCGGCGACGAGGGTCACCACGAACACCAGGTATGCGGCGCCGAGCACGGAACCCCACAGCATCGCGGACGTCGCCGGCGCACCGAGGAGTGCCCAGGTCTCGTACCAGGCCGTTCCGACGCCGAGCAGCCATGCGACGACGACGACCACGGCCGTCACCACGATTCGCGGCACGAGTGCGACGCGCAGGTTGGCGACGCGAGTGCGCAGGAAGACCCCCATCTCGGGAATCGCGTCCAGTGTCGTTGCGCCTGCCGCGACGACGGCCGCGACGAGGGTGCCGATCTGCAGCGCGTTGGAGGCAAACTGGCCGATCCCGTCGGCCGCCGTCGCTGGTGGCAGCGTGATGGTGGCGCCCTCGAGGTCCCCACCCGCCATCGAGATGATCTCGGGCAGGTAGGCGGCCGTCAGCGGACCGAGGAAGCCGAAGAACACGAACGTCCCGACGAGCGCCAGCCACCGACGCGTGCGCAGCACCCGCAGCCACTCCAGACGCCACAGGGTCATTTCGTCAACTCCAGGAATGCCCGTTCGAGCGTCACGGCCTCCGGCGCCAGCGAGATGACATGGGCGCTGGCGTCGGACAGGACCCCGGCGAGGTGGCGTTCGGCCAGCTCGATGTCGGTCACCTCGATCGCGACCTCGTCGGGCTGCGACCGTGACGTGGCCTGTACCCATGAGCACGCGTCCAGTGCCGCGACGACGGGTTCGAGAGGTGGCCGACACCGCACCAGGACGCGTGGCGTGGCCGATCCCACCAGCAACTCCTCGAGCGGCCCCTGGAACAGCAGCGTGCCGTGGTCCAGGATCGTCACGCTGTCACAGACGTCCTGCACGTCGGCCAGGATGTGGCTGGACACCAGGACGGTCGCCGAGCCTCGCAGTCGGCGTGTCAGCTCCAGCACCTCGCGACGGCCCAGCGGGTCGAGCGCGGACGCCGGTTCGTCCATCAGGAGCAGTTGGGGGTCGCCGACGACCGTGCAGCCGACGCCGAGTCGTTGCAGCATTCCACGCGAATAGCCACCCACGGCGGTGTCGGCCGCATCGGCAAGTCCGGCCTGGGCGAGCACGTCGTCAACCTGCTCGGTCGGGCCAGTCGGATCGACCAGTCGGCGGGCGAGGTCGACGACCTCCCTGCCGGTCAGCCAGGGATCGAACCGGGGCGTGTCCGGCAGGACTGCGATGCGCGTGCGCTCCGCCGTCACCTCCACGCTGCCACTGGTGGGCTCCCGCAGTCCCGCGAGGATGCCCAACAGCGTGGTCTTGCCGGCACCGTTGGGTCCCAACAGGCCGTGGACGGCACCGGTCGCGACCTCGAGGTCCACGCCGTCGAGCGCGAGGTGGTCGTCGTAGCGCTTGGTCAGGCCACGGGTCCGGATCATCGGGATTCACGTCCGATGAGCAGGTAGGCGATGCCACCCAGCGGCACGGACAGGACGCACACCAGCGCCCATGCCCACTTGGGGAGGTGCTTGACCTCGGACCGGCTGAGGTCGAACAGGCAGAACGCGACGAAGCCGATCACGGCGACGACCAGGGGCGCGACCGCGGCCCAGTTGACGTCCACTCCGGTGTCCATCCGAACCTGCTCCTCGTGCGTGGTCGACGGGCGATGTGCCCATCGGACTGCACCGTAGACGGGGGGGCATGCCACGTCTGCCAGACGGGTCAGGCTGGCACGCGTCGTGGTCAAGCCCCGCACGCGTGGGTCAGTCACACATCGGCGGTGGCGGCTCGTCGTCGTCGACGACGTCGACGAGTGCGTCGCGATACCACACCAGCGGATCGGCGGGCGGCCCCGGGGGTGGGAAGTGCGCCGCAGCGTCGTCCACCAGGTCGAGGGTGTAGGCATGGCCGGCGCCCGATGGGAACTCCAGGTCCAGGTCGGGTCGTCGATCGAATTCCATGCGTTCGTAGAGCCGTTGCGCCGTCGTCATGAAGTCCATGGTGTAGATCCCCAGCCGACGTGCTCCGGCTGCCCTGGCTGCCGCGACACAGTGCTCCACCAGGTCCTTCGCGATCCCGCGCCCGCGGGCGGACGGCGTCACGGCCAGCAGGCGGAACCCGCCGTCGTTGGAGGCAGGGTCGACCCGTTCGTGCAGGCTGCTGCCGTCCAGCGCCAGCACCACGACGCCGATCACCTCGCCGGCATCGTCGTCGACGGCCACGAAGACCTCGGTGGCGTCGTCGACCCACATCGCCGGCGTGCTGGCATAGATGTGGTAGCGGGGTGCCTTGGTGGCGAACACCCCGTAGGCATCGGCCAGGATCGCCCCGACGGTGTCGTGGTCGGCATCGGCGATGGCGCGGACATGATGGGTGGACACGGTCACAACTCCTGGCTGAAGCGCTGGCGCATCAGGCGGTGGTAGGTGCCGGGGGCAACGCGATACAGCAGGCTGGACAGGCGAGCGAGCCGGTCCGGAAACACCCAGCGGTCGCCATTGTCCACGGCGGCAGTGATGCGTGCCACGATGTCTGGGATCGGCATCGGCGTGCCCACCTCGCTGCGTGGCCCGGCACCGGCACTGGTGTCGTCCATGACCGACTCCAGGAAGCTCGGATAGACCATCACCAGGTCGACGCCGTCGTCGATGAGTTCGTGTCGCCACACCTCCATGAACTGGGACACCGCAGCCTTCGAGGCGCCGTAGCCGCTGCGGC
>DATFMD010000053.1:0-3378 GCA_035267125.1 Nitriliruptoraceae bacterium
CCGAACAGCCGTGGACTCAGCGACAGGAACTCGGACTGGTCCGCGGCACGTTCCGCGCGCTCCAATCGTGACGGACGAACAGCGTCGACCCAGTGCCACACGTCGTTCACGATGGCATCCGGTTCGAACGTGGCCATGTCGACCATCGCGGCCGACACGAGGTCGTCGAGTTCCTCGAGTCGCGCGACGGGCAC
This sequence comes from Nitriliruptoraceae bacterium, assembly GCA_035267125.1. GTDB lineage: Bacteria > Actinomycetota > Nitriliruptoria > Nitriliruptorales > Nitriliruptoraceae > Salsipaludibacter. The sequence continues at coordinate 195 of DATFMD010000053.1, forward strand.
GCGACGGGCGGCACGGCACATGGCCGCGACCTGCAGCCACGACAGCCACCCGTCACACAGCCCCACCAGCATCGAGGGCATCCGTTCGAGCACGTCGATCGCACCGAGCAGTCCGCGGGCGTCGGCCCCGGGGATGCGGCAGACGTGTTCCAGCCACACCTGCAGGGTCATCCCACCCAGCCGGTCGTGGATCCCGTCGGCATGGCGCAGGTCGACGAGCAGCGCCGCGACACGGCCCATCATGCGGTTGCGTCCCTCGACCAGGCCCGCCACCTCGCGGAGACGTCCAGCGAGCGGGTCACCGGGCTCAGCCTGCACGCGCGTCGACGCGCCGGGGGGAACGGCGCGGCGGACCGATGGTGGGTTGGGTCGCGGAGTTGAGGTCATGCATCGAACGTACGTTCCCACTGTGACATCGTGGGCACCGTGGTGCATTCCTGTGGAAAGTGAAGGCGCGGCCTGGCAGCTGTCGCCCTGGCAGCGGTCGCCCTGGCAGCGGTCGCCTTGGCAGCGGTCGCCCCGGCGGCGGTCGCCCTGGCGCTGACCGCATGCCGGAACTTGGCGCCGCGGTCGGCGAGTCCATGGCGGGTTGACACGTTCGACCGGGCGGCGGCCCGAGGCGACGGCCCGAGGCAGCGGCCTGACGCGTCCGTCGGCGCGTTCGGTCCACGTCGAGGGCGATGTTCAGCCGGCCAGCAGGGGCTCCTCGTCGTGGCCGGGCTGTTGGATGCGGACGTGCTCGACGACCAGCATCGTCACCAGCGCCACGTCGACCAGCAGGATGATCACGAGGCCGTCGACGTCCAGCGCGACGACACCGGCGACGATCACGGCCAGGGCGACGATCCGCTCCCAACCGATCAGGCGGAAGGCCCGCCAGACCCCGCCGACGATGCCACCCAGGAATCCGACCAGGCCGGCCGCCAGGAGCAGTCGGAAGGCCATCGGCAGCGGATCGCTCGGGTGCAGCGTGATCTCTTCGAGACCGGCCGCGGCCATGATCACGCCCAGGACAATGGGCACGTGCCACAACGACCAGACGTCGCGGGCGAAGGCGCCGCGAGGGAGGGTGTCGAGCTGTTCGGCCCCGTGCTCCCAGGCAGGCAGCGGGCGGTCGAAGTAGGACCACCACAGGAGCCCGGCCAGCACCCCAGCGGCGGCCAGGGCGACCAGGGTCGACGTCGAGGGCAGCGCAGCCTCGCCCCCGTCGCCGCGGAACGCCTCGGCCACGCCCAGTCCTGCGGCCACCACGACCTCGCCCAGGGCGATGATCACGATGAGCCCGTGGCGTTCGGCGAAGTGTCCGACTCGCACGATCCATTCCCGGCCCCCGGCCCGGGCCATGCCCATGACCATCACGACCAGCATCGCCACGACCCAGCCACCCGTGCGCCACGGGTCGGGCAGGAACGAGGCCGCGACCACGATCGCCATGGCGATCCAGTTGGGCACCGAGTAGCTGCGGATCGAGGCGGCGACGGGGTCGTCGGGGTCCAGTCCCGCCATCATCGTGGCCAGGCCCATGGCCAGGATCACCATGGACGACAGCGCGAACACGGGCCCACCGGTGGTGTAGGCCGTCACGACCGAGGCGCCCATCAGGATGGCGGCGACGGTGCCGACCAGGAACCACACGCGTACGAGGCGCGAGTTGCCCGAGACGGCGTTCGCGGACCAGTGGAACTGCGACCACGGGATCCACATCAGCAGGAACAGCAGTGCCGTGCGCCCGACGCCGCTCCACGTGGGATCGTGCACGAAGCGGTACACGAGTTGGGAGAACGCGAACACGTAGCTCAGGTCGAAGAACAACTCCACGGGATCCGCGGTGAAGTCGTCCTCGACCGGCGGGATGTCGAGTCCGCGCATGTGCTACTCCTGCTCGCCCTGTTCGAGGTAGCGGTCCTTGATCGAGTCCACCACACCGGCGTCGGCCAGCGTGGTGGTGTCGCCGAGCTGCTTGTCCTCGGCGATGTCCTTGAGCAGGCGTCGCATGATCTTGCCGGAACGGGTCTTCGGCAGATCAGACGTGAACAGCAGTGAGGCGGGCTTGGCGATGGGGGAGATGACAGTGGCGACGTGGTTGCGCAGCTCCAGCGCCAGTTCGTCGTTCCCGTCGATGCCGCCACGCGGGGTCACGAAGGCCGCGATCGCCTGGCCCGTCAACTCGTCGGCACGACCGACCACGGCTGCCTCGGCCACGCTCGGGTGGCTCACGAGTGCCGACTCGATCTCGGTCGTCGAGATGCGGTGTCCGGAGATGTTCATGACGTCGTCGACACGCCCCAGCAGCCAGAAGTAGCCGTCCTCGTCGCGCTTGGCGCCGTCGCCGGCGAAGTAGACCCCGTCGAAGCGTGACCAGTAGGTGTCCTTGAAGCGCTGCATGTCGCCCCACACGCCACGCAGCATCGATGGCCACGGCCGGTCGATGACGAGGTAGCCGCCGCCCGGGATGTCCACCGATTCGCCCTGCTCGTCGTAGACGTCCACCGAGATGCCCGGCATGGGCAGGGTCGCGGAGCCGGGCTTGGTGGTCACCTCACCGGGAACCGGCGCGATCATGATCCCGCCGGTCTCGGTCTGCCACCACGTGTCCACGATCGGGCATGACGAGTTGCCGATGACCTCGTGGTACCAGATCCAGGCTTCGGGGTTGATGGGTTCGCCGACCGTGCCCAGCAGTCGCAGTGACGACAGGTCGTGCGCGTTGGGGTGGTGGTCGCCCCACTTCATGAAGGCGCGGATGGCGGTCGGCGCGGTGTACAACTGCGTGACGCCGAACTCCTCGATGATGGACCACAGCCGGTCCTCGGCGGGGAAGTTGGGAGCACCCTCGTACATCACCGAGGTCGTGCGGTTGGCCAGCGGCCCGTAGACGATGTAGGAGTGGCCGGTCACCCAGCCGATGTCGGCCGCACACCAGTAGACGTCGCTGTCCGGCTTGAGGTCGAAGACGGTGCGGTGGGTGGCGGTGACCTGGGTGAGGTAGCCGCCGGTGGTGTGCATGACCCCCTTGGGCTTGCCGGTCGTGCCGGAGGTGTAGAGCAGGTACAGCAGGTCCTCGGCGTCCATGTGTTCGGGCTCGCACTCGGGCGACTGGTCGGGCACGACGTCGTGCCACCACAGGTCGCGGCCCTCGACCATGTCGATGTCGGACTCGGTGCGCTTGACCACGATCGAGTTC
>DATFMD010000054.1:0-5397 GCA_035267125.1 Nitriliruptoraceae bacterium
GGCATCCTGCATCACGGCCCGGACGTCGGCGAAGTCGAGGTTGATCAGCCCCGGCGTCATGATCAGGTCGGTGATGCCCTGGACACCCTGGAGGAGGACCTCGTCGGCCAGGCGGAAGGCCTGGACGACCGAGGTGTCCCCGTCGGCGATGTGGAGCAGTCGGTCATTGGGAATGACGATCAGCGTGTCGACGGCCTTCTTGAGTTCCTCGATCCCGTCCTCGGCCTGCACCGACCGCCGTCGCCCCTCGAACATGAACGGTCGCGTGACGACGCCGATGGTCAGCGCACCCAACTCCTTGGAGATCTCTGCGACGATCGGAGCGCCGCCGGTGCCGGTGCCGCCGCCCTCACCACAGGTCACGAACACCATGTCGGCGCCTGCCAGCACCTCCTCGAGTTCCGTGCGGTGGTCGTCGGCCGCCTTGCGTCCGATCTCGGGGTCGGCGCCGGCACCCAGTCCGCGGGTCAGGTCGCGACCGACGTCGAGCTTGACGTCGGCATCCGACATCAGCAATGCCTGGGCGTCGGTGTTCACCGCGATGAACTCGACGCCGCGCAGGCCAGCATCGATCATCCGGTTGACGGCGTTGACGCCACCTCCGCCGATGCCGACGACCTTGATCACGGCCAGGTAGTTGGAGGGAGTTGCCATGGAACGATCCTTGTCCGCCCGACTCAACGGGCGTGGGCAGCAGAAGCTGAAGTCGGGTCGATGGTGGGCGGTTGCGGGCGCTGGGTGTCGATGGCCCCGTTGGGGGGCGACGGCTCGTCGGGTGACGGCACCGCCAGTGCTCGAATTTCCTAAACCTAAGGTAGAGCCTTAGATTCGTGGAAATCTTGAACCTTCGCTGCAACCTAGAGTAGAGGTCAAACCTCGTCAAGTCAGGCAAGCTACACCGTACGGACGATGCGACCGCCCACCAGCCCCGTCGATCAGCCGGTGACCACCGGTGCCGCGGGCGCCCGCACGTCGATGACCTGGACAACGCGGCCGTCGAGGTCTTCGAGCACGATGGCCAACGCGCGAGCCTTGGCATCCAGCTGCTGGGCCCGCCCCATCTCCACGGCCGTGCCGTCGTCGAGCACGATCACGGCACGATCCTCCTCGATCGCCCGCATCCCTGCGATGCGGGGGCCGAGCGGTCCGGGCATGCCCTCGACGACCGCCAGGGCGTTGGCCAGGGCGGGCACCGCGTTGACCGATTCACCGGGCTCGGGGAGCGCCCCGTTCTCGACCTCGATGACGACCAGCCCAGCCGGCGCGCCAGGCGACAACACGATGCCATCGTCGTCGATGGTGATCGTGTCGTCGTCCACCCGGGCCACGTACGCCGGTTGACGTTCAACCACGGAGATTTCGACCGTGAGAGGGTCTGTTCGCACGACTTGGGCAGATTCGATCCGGGGCAGCTCGGCCACGGACGCCGCGGCCTCGTCAAGATCGACCCGCAACAACGACGTCCCCGGTCGGATGCCCGACGCCGCAATGACGCTGTCGGCATCAACCTCGGAGACGCCCACGACCTCGACGTCGCTGATGGCCACCAGGGGCGACCGCTCGGCCAGCAAGAGGCCGACTGCGATGGCCAGTACGACCAGCACCGCAATGGTCCTGTGGAGGCGGTCGCGGCGGCGCTCTCGACGCACGAGTTGCCGCCGTTCGACGATGCGGTCGTCAACCACCTTCGACATCCCCTGGCCGGGGCGCCCGGCCAGGGCCCCGGGAACGGATCGCCGCCACCGCAGAGGCCGCGGCGACGACGGAAATGGTCACCGCGACGACGACGCCGTCATCGGGCAGACCGACGTCGAAGGTGGTCGGCCACAGGTGTTCGCGATCCCAGATCTCTGCCGCTCGGGTCGATGAACGGACAACCTCAACCTCTACTACAGCGTTGGACATTGCGGAAACAATGCCGCTGACGGCGGGCGGTGCATCGGCCGAACCGACCAGTGCGCCGGCGACGGTGACCCCACCCGCGAGCGGCCACCCGGGCGCGTAGCCCAACTGCGACTGGACGTACTGGGACAGGCTGGCCAGGGTGACGCCACCTCCGACCTCGACCAACCCGTCGCCGACGACGGTGACCTCGGCCAGCCTGCCGGCCAGCGTCAACGTGACCGCCCCGGGGTCCTCGACGACGGCCCCGGCAACCTGCCAGCGGCGACCCGCGTCAACTGCCTCACCCATGGCTGCGGCAACCTGCGACGACGACGTCACGACGATGTCAGTCATCGCTGGGCACCCCCCGCAGGATTCGCACGACCGACGCCGCGACCTGCGACACGTCGCCTGCCCCGGTGACCACCACGGTGTCACCGCTGGCCACCTGGGCGGCCAACTCCTGTGCCAACTCGGCGAAGTGGGGCTGGAAGTGGACGCGCGCACCGGCCGCCTCGGCTCCCTCGGCCACCAGGCGCCCCGACACGCCGGGTTCCGGTTCCTCGCCGGACCCGTAGACCTCGGTCACGTAGACGACGTCGGCTCCGGCAGCCGCACGTCCCAGCGCAGCACCCAGCAGGCGGGTCCGGCTGAAGCGATGCGGCTGCACGACGACGAACACGCGACCGGTCGTCGCCTGGCGAGCAGCCTGCAACGTGGCCCGCAACTCCGTCGGGTGGTGGGCGTAGTCGTCGACCACCACCACGCCTCCCACTTCGCCAACGACCTGGTAGCGGCGGGCAGCGCCCGCGAAGCGCGCCAGGCCACGCGCGGCGACCGCGAGCTCCACGCCCAGTTCGTGGCACACCGCCATGGCGGCCGTCGCGTTCAACAGGTTGTGGTGGCCGAGCACGGCCAGGTCCAGGACTGCCACCTCGGCGTTGTCGATGAAGATGCGCCCACCGGCCGGTGACGTCGGCACCAGGCGCACGTCGGCACGGTGGTCGGCGCCGTAGGTCAGGACACGCCCAGTGGCCCGCCGCGCGAGTTCCCGGGTGCCCTCGTCGTCGACGCACAGGATCGCGACGCCGTCCGCACGCCGGTTGCCCAGGAACCGCCCGAAGACGTCAAGGACGTCATCGTGGGACTCGTAGGCATCGGGGTGGTCGAGTTCGGCGTTGGTCACGACGGCGATGTCGGGCGTGTAGGCCAGCACGGAACGGTCCGACTCGTCGGCTTCGGCGACGAACACCGCATCGTCGCCGGCGTGGGCATTCGTCCCGACCTCGTTGAGTTGGGCACCGATGGAGAAGCTGGGGTCCAGTCCTGCCGCCTGGGCAGCCACCACGATCATCGACGTGGTGGTGGTCTTGCCATGCGTCCCGGCAACCAGCACCCGCCGGTCGGTCGCCATCAGTGCCGCCAGCAACCCGGCCCGCGGAACCACCGGGATGCCCGCCGCGCGTGCTGCCACCAGTTCCGGGTTGTCGACCGACACGGCCGACGACGCCACCACCGCGTCTGCGCCCGTCACGGCTTCGGCTCGGTGGCCGATCCCGATCTCCACGCCCATCGCGGCCAGTTCCAGGGTGTTGCGGGATTCGCGCAGGTCGGTGCCCGTGACGGTGTGACCACGCTCGACGAGGATGCGGGCGAGACCCGACATGCCCGCACCACCGATGCCAACCAGGTGCAGCGTGCCGGGACGTTGCAGGTCGAGTTCCATCAGGGGTTCCCCGCGTCGTCATCGGTCGCCGACTCGCCGGTCGCGGAATCGCCGGTCGTGCGGTCACGCTTCGCCGCGTCGTCACGGGCCGCGCCGTCGCCACGGTCAGCGCCGCGGCGATCCTCGCCCGCACGATCACCATCGCGATCCCCGTCATCAGGATCGTTGTCGTCCAGGGCAGCGAGTTCCGCGTACTCCGCTGCCACCCTGGCGTCCTCTGCGTTGGCGTCGATCGCCGCCAGCAGGTCGGAGCCGACCCGCTGGTCGGCGGCGCTGCTCTCCTCGAACGCTGCCTCGAACGCATCGTCGTCGATGGCTGGCAGGTCGGCAGTGCCGGGGTGGCTGACGTCGGCCACCAGTCCCGGGGCCGTGGCACGGGGCTCGATGAGCTGGTGGATCGCGGCAGCGACCAGGGTGCTGGCATCGCGACGACCGAACGCAGCGGCGTTCTTGCCGGCAGCGGCCATGGCTGCAGGATCCTGCAACCACGGCAGGATCGCCGTCAGCAGCGACTGCGAATCCAGGGCTTCGTCCTCGATGACCGTGGCACCGCCGACGCCGGCGAGTGCCCGTGCGTTGGCCAATTGGTGGTCACGGGTTGCCGACGGATAGGGCACGAGCACGGACGGCAGCCCCAGTGCCGTGAGTTCGGCGATCGAGGTCGCACCGGCGCGGCACACGACCACGTCGGCCGCCGCGTAGGCCATGGCCATGTCGTCGATGAAGTCCATGATCCGCACGGTCGGCCCGTCATCGGGATCGTCACCCACGGCGTCACGCCACAGTTGCACGGTTTCGGCATGCAGGTCGGTACCGGCTGCATGGATCACCTGCACGTCATGGTCTGCCCAGGCGTCGGCCGCGGCGGCAACGGCGCGGTTGAGGCTGCGAGCGCCCTGGGACCCGCCGAAGGCGAGCACGGTCGGACGGTCGACCTCCAGGCCGAAGTGGGCGCGAGCCGCGGCATGCATGCCGCGGCGGTCGATGGACAGGATCTCGTCGCGCACCGGGTTGCCGGTCACGACGTGGTGGCGAGTCGACTTGAACCACGGCGCCGAGGACGGAAACGTCAGCGCCACGGCGTCGGCCCACCTGGCCGCGAGTTGGTTCGCCAACCCCGGCACGGCATTCTGTTCGTGCAGCAGCAGGGGCACGTCGCTGCGCCAGGCCGCCCGCGACAGTGGGAACGACACGTAGCCGCCGAAACTGGCGGCGGCCCGTGGGTGCAACTCCTCGATGATCTCACGGACCTGGGTGACCGATCGACGCAGGCCGAAGGGCAACTTGGCCAGCCCGGTGGACAACGTGCGTGGAAGCGGCAGGGCATCGATGGTGACGAGTCGGAACCCGGCCTCGGGGACCAAACGCTCCTCGAGGCGACCCTCGGTCCCCACGAACACGGGTTCGTAGTCGCCAAGTTCGGTCAACGCTCGTGCGACGGCGACGGCGGGGAACACGTGGCCAGCAGTGCCTCCGCCCGCAAACAGGACGGCTGTGCTCATCTAGGGGGCCTTGGACTCGGAGGTGGTCGGGGTGGCCGTGGCCTCGTCCGAGCGCGCGTTGGAGCGGGCGATGGCCACCAGGATGCCAAGTGCAACCATCGTGGCGACCAGTGAGGAGCCGCCGGCCGAGATCAACGGCAGGGTCATGCCCGTGATCGGCAGGACACCGATGACGGTGGCGATGTTGATCATCGCCTGGCACACCAACCACCCGGTGATGGTGAACGCGACGGTACGAGAAAAGCCCTCGGCCTGCCGAGCCACGCGCAGGCCCAGGAACAGCAG
>DATFMD010000055.1:0-5201 GCA_035267125.1 Nitriliruptoraceae bacterium
CACCTGCACGTTCACCAACGAGAAGGATGCCAACATCGTCGTCGTCAAGGAGACGGTCGGCGGTGACGGTGACTTCACCTTCGATCCTTCGTGGGATGACGACTTCGTCCTCAGCAACGGCGAGTCTGACGACTCGGGTGACCTTGACCCGGGCAACTACGACGTGGCCGAGACGGAGCAGGACGGCTGGGACCTGACCAACACGGAGTGTGTCAGCAGCAATGGCGACGACGAGACTGCCGGCGCCATCGACCTGCAGGCTGGCGAGACGGTCACCTGCACGTTCACCAACACCAAGCGTGGCTCGATCGTGGTTGCCAAGGAGACCGATCCGGACGGCGATCCTGCCGTGTTCCAGTTCGAGCGCTCCTGGGTCGACAACGAGCCCGACACCGACCACGACCTGGAGTTGTCAGACGACCAGTCGGACACCTCGATCGACCTGTTGCCCGGACCCGACTATTCAGTCGCCGAACTTGCCTTGGCAGGTTGGGATCTGGAGACGTTGGAGTGCGTCAACGGGGACGGCATCGACCAGGGCGACGGGACGAACATGACCCTCGACCCGGGTGAGACCATCACGTGCACGTTCACCAACGAGAAGGATGCCAACATCACGGTCACGAAGGTTACGGCCGGTGGTGACGGCGAGTTCACCTTCAACCCGTCCTGGGGGGCCGACTTCGTCCTCAGCGACGGTCAGACCAACGACTCTGGTGACCTCGACCCCAGCACCTACAGCGTGTCCGAGGACGTGCCCGGTGGGTGGCAATTGACCAATACGGACTGCGTCAGCAGCAATGGTGACGTGGAGACGATCGGCAACATCGACCTGCAGGCTGGCGAGACCGTGGACTGCACCTTCACCAACACCAAGAGCGGTTCCATCGCCGTGAGGAAGGTGACTGTCCCGGCAGAGTCGCCGCAACTGTTCGACTTCACCGGTGACGTGACGGCCGAGTTGTCCGACGGGCAGACGTCCCCGCCGGTGCCGGTGGAACCGGGCCAGTACAACGTCGTCGAGACGGCGTTGGCTGGATGGGACCTGACCGACATCGACTGCGAAGACGGAAACTCGTTCGGCAGCCTGGTGTCGGGGACGGCAATGATCAACGTGTCTCCGGGTGAGGACGTGGTCTGCACGTTCACCAACACCCAACGGTCACGGATCGACGTCCTGAAGGTCGACGACGCCGGCAACACGCTTGGTGGCGTCACCTTCAGCCTCTACAGCGACGGTGATCCCCTCGACGGGGCGTTCGACCCGGGTGGTGCCGACACCGACACCGGGACGAACTGCACGACGGATGCGGCCGGCGAGTGCAGCTTCGACGATCTCGTGCCCGGCGGCTACTGGGTCGTGGAGGATGAGGCACCCGATGGCCACATCGGCGCCGAGCCGCAGTTCATCAACCTGTTGGCCGGTGATCTCGATTCCGAGATCGAGCTCGAGTTCGAGAACGAGCGCCTGCACAAGGCAATCGTCCTCACCTGCCACATGGGCACGAACGACCTCGTCGCCAGTGACGTCACCATCGATGGCGTGGACATCACGACCATCGAGGCGGACGCCTTGGTCGGCACCGATCTCGAGGAACTCGAGGCGGCGCTGTGTGCGCTGGCCGGAGTCGAGGACCTCGAGCACGAAATGGTCGACGCAACCATCGACGTAGGCAGCGTTGGAGGTGGCCTGCATCCATAGGCCACGTCCCCACGTTCACGGCTGAGGCCGTGACAACAAGTCGGGGATCGTTGCCCCCAGCGGTCCCCGACTCCTGAACCGCGATGGCGCCCGTCCACCAGGACGGGCGCCATCGATCGTGCGGCGGACGGTCTCGAAATCGGGACTTGACGCCGTTTGCGAAACGGACAATCGCCAGACTGAGCGGCATTGTGCGCAGAGGCACGGCCCATGCCGTCCTGGTCGACGACACGGTCACGGTCGCGGAGTCGAGCGACTGTCGTGAAGGTGGTGGCGCTCGTTTCCCAAGGCGGCCGCCATCACTCGTGCCATCCGGCTGTCCAGCCGTCGGACGCCGCTCCGCACAGGGGCGGCCGTCGAGGGATCAGGGCAGGTGTTCGACCTCGACACGACGCCGTGGCCGAGGGGTGCCGTCCCCTCGAGCGTCGTCGCCGCGTGTGGTGGTGTCCTGCGTGGCGCTGCCACCCTTGGAGCGACCGTTGCCGTTCGAACGTCCGTTGCCGTCCGTGCCGCCGCCGCTGGCCCTGCCGCGACTGCTGCTCCGGCCCTGGGTGCGACTGTCGTCGCGACCGCCCGACTTGGACTTCCCGGACCGCGCTCGCGACCTGGACCCGCCCTTGGAGTTGCCTCCGGACGTCGACGGCGCACGGGACGTCGAGGAAGACCGCGTGTCGCCGCTGCGGTCGGACCCCGATCCACCCCCATCGGACCCGGACCCGCCGGTGTCCTGGCCGCGTGCCGAGGACGACGACGAACTGGAGCGGTTGCGGCGTGCCCGCGACCGGGCCCGCTTGCGACCGCTGCCGCTGCCGGACTTCTTGTCGGCCGAATCACTCCTGGAGCTGTCGTCACCCGATCGTGGGCGATCGCTCGACCGGTCTCGTTGCGCACCGTCGGTGTCCCCACGGGCCCCCGAGGATGCGTCGTCGGACTCGCGCGCCTCGACGGCCTCGGCCACGACGGCCTCGGTGGTCGTGCGGGAGCGCGTCCGCGTCCGCGATCGGGAGGACGAGGCGCGGCTCTTGCCGCCGCCGTCACCCGAGGAGCGGGCTTCCTGCGTGGCCTTGTCGTCTCGGCGACCGCCACCCGACTTCGCCTTGTCGTCGCGCCGGCCGCCACTCGACTTCGCGCCGGTGTTGCGGCTGGAGTTGGAACCCGTGCCGGTGTCCTTGCTGCGGCGATTGCGCCCGCCCGGGCGTCGCCCGCCCGACTGGTCGCTGCGTGCACTCGAACGGCTCGAGCGGGTGCTGCCGGACGAGGACTTGCGGGCCCGATCGCCCTTGCTCGACGACGAGCTGCCCGACCGACCGGACGCCGTGGCCGTCAAGGCGTCCCACGGGGTCTCTTCCGGCAGGTCGAACAGTTCGGTCAACTCGTCCGAGGTCGAGAACACCTCGACGAGTTCCTCCTCTGCCGCCACGCGCTTGCGGATGACGTTGACGCGGTCGACCTCGTTGAACTCGGCGAACGTGACGGCGACACCCGACTCGCCGGCCCGAGCCGTGCGGCCGATGCGGTGCAGGTACATCTTCTCGTCGTCGGGGCAGTCGTAGTTGATGACGTAGGTGACGTTGCTGACGTCCAGGCCTCGGGCGGCCACCTCGGTGGCCACGAGTACGTCGGCCTTGCCGTCGCGGAAGCGGTCGAGGTTCTTCTCGCGACTGGCCTGGCGCAGGTCGCCGTGCACCGCGATCGCCGAGACGCCCAGACCATCAAGTTCCTGCACCAGGCGGTCGCACATGCGCTTGGTGCGACAGAAGACGAAGGCGCCCTTGCGGTCGGGCTTCTGCAGCAGGCGAGCCAGCACGCGCGGCTTGTCCATCCGGTGGACGAGGAAGAAGTGCTGGTCGACCTCGGGCGCGGTCTCGTGGAGCGTCTCGTCGGCGCGCATGAACGTGGGCTTGGCCATGAAGCGACGCGCCAGCTTGACGATCTCGGTCGGCATGGTGGCCGAGAAGAGCAGCGTCTGGCGTTCCTCGGGGACGTCGGCCAGCAAGCGCTCGACGTCGGGCAGGAAGCCCATGTCGAGCATCTCGTCGGCCTCGTCCAGCACGACCGTGTGGATCTGGGAGACGTCCAGGTTGCCACGGTTGAGGTGGTCGATGGTGCGACCGGGCGTGCCGATGACGACGTGCACGCCGGTGGTGAGGGCCTCGATCTGTTCGTCGTAGCCGACACCGCCGTAGACGGCGATCGTGGTGATGCCGCGACCGGCACCCACGGTCAGGTCGTCGGCGACCTGGATGCACAGTTCGCGGGTCGGCACGATGACCAGGGCCTGCGTCTGCGCCTTCGACGTGTCGATGCGCTGCAGCAGGGGCAGGCCGAACCCGAGGGTCTTGCCGGTGCCGGTGCGGGCCTGACCGATGATGTCGTGGCCCTTGAGGGCCAGCGGGAGGGTCAGTTCCTGGATGGGGAACGGGTGGACGATGCCGCGCTCGGAGAGTGCGGCAGTGAGGTCGTCGTCCAGCCCGAAGTCAGTGAAGAGGGGCTTGGTACTCAATTGTCAGTGGCCTTGGTGATGCGACCACTTCGTGTGAGCGGCCCGGGGGCCGGTCGACGCATGGATGGTGGTCGCGCGCGTGTGTCCGCGGGGGTGGGCACCTGGCAGTCCAGGGTGGAGGCCGTCGTGGCCACGCACGCATCAAGGACTGCCTGCGAGAACGAGATGTGCACGAATCGAGGTGCACCGGGCGAACGCCGGTCACTGTACCGGGTGGCTGGCGGCGGGCGTGGGAGGCCCATGCAGCCGCCGCCACGCGGAAGCCACCAGTTCGGTCACGCCGGGAGCCACGTCGTCGGGCAGGTCGTCGTGGTCGAACCATGCCACGTCGTGGGACTCGTCCGACACGATCGGGGGTCGTTCGGGCGTGGGCACCAGCAGTTGGACGTCCAGGTGCCAGTCGCCGGATCCGCACGGCGCGGGATGTCGTGACGGCAGGAGTGGAACAGGATCGGGATCACCTTCCAGCCCGGTCTCCTCGGCAAGCTCGCGTGCGGCCGCGGCGGCCACCGAGTCGTCTTCGGTCTCCATGTGCCCGCCGGGCTGGACCCACTGGTTGATCTTGCCGTGCAGGACCAGGCACACGCGACCAGTGTCGGGGTCCATTGGCACCGCCGACGCCGTGAAGTGCGCGGGCGTCCCGGCCTTCGTCAACATCGCCGGGTCGGCCGACAGTGCCAGCCAGGCTGCGGTTTCGAACCGCTCGGCGGCGTCCGCGGGCACATGCCTGGCAATGATCGCACCCAGGTCCTGGCACAGGGATGCGCTGGGAAGGGCCGGCTGCATGGTCACTTCGGAACCCTGACGTTGCGGAGCCGCTCACCGCTGCGCACCAGAGCCCAGATCAACAGGCTGAGGACGAAGCCGGGCAGGATCAGGTGGGGCGCTTCGGCGAACCGCAGGCTCACGCGCAATTGTGAGCCCAGTCGTGCCAGCATCAACCCCCACGAGACCGCCGGCAACTGCAGCCCGGCACCGATGAAGGACAGCACCGCC
>DATFMD010000056.1:0-11962 GCA_035267125.1 Nitriliruptoraceae bacterium
GGCCAGGACTACAGCCATCCACACCGCCACCGAGGACACGCCACGAACATGCCACATCGACCCAACCATCATTCCCCATGCCAATCGCCACGAGGTGGCGGCACCGAACGAATGCCGCTCGCGAAGCACCCAATCACATCAGGTCCCGCCAAATCCGGCCGCAGTTGATTTTCCCGGGGCGCTGTGCGCCCGTCGCACGCACATTCAACATCGACACGGCTGCTTCCAACACAGACACACCCCGCAACTGGGCAGATCGGCCGCCGTGACCTGACAGGCTTCGAGTTGTTCGGCCGGGATCGCAGCGGCGGCGGGCTGGTCTCCCCGGTCAATCCGTTGTTGAGATGCGCCGTCCAGGCTCGGCACCCGATCATGGGGCGGCGAATGACATTCGTGCACCTGCCCCCTCGCTCCGACACCATGGAAGCCCCAGATCCAACAACTCGGAGGGCGACGCCCCGATGGCTGACTGGACGTTCCGTCGCGTGACCCGGGCCGACTTCGACCTCCTGGCCAGCTGGCTGTCGCAGCCAGCGGTTGCTCGGTGGTGGGTGCACGAGTGGACACCCGAGGCGATCGAGCGAGACTTCGGGCCCACGGTCGACGGCCGGGAGCCCAACCAGGACTGGCTCGGCCTGTACGAGGGAGTGCCATTGGGGTTGGTGCAACGATCCCTGGTCTCGGACTACGAGGAGAACGAGCGTGACTTCCGAATGCTGGGCGGGGTGCCCGACGGGGCGGTGACCCTGGACTACCTGCTGGGCGAGCGACGAGGCGAGGGCTTGGGGCCGCAGATGGTGTCTGCGATGGTCGATCGCACCTGGGGCGATTGCCCGGACTGTCCGGCCGTGGTGGTCTCCGTCGTCGCTGCCAACGTGGCATCGTGGCGGGCGTTGGAGAAGGTTGGGTTCCGGCGGGCCGGTGCCGGCGACCTCGAGCCGGACAATCCCAAGGACGATCCCATGCACCATCTCTTGCGACTGGACCGTCCCAACCTCCGCCGCTGAGCGCATGCTTGCCCACACCCAGACACAGCGACGGAGCGCGCACGGATCGGACGGGCAGACTTCGTGAGCCGTCGGGAACTCGATCGAACGGCGACGCTGGCGACCGGGTCAGGAGGACCCGTCCGAGGAGGCGGGTACGACCGAAGCGGCTGGGGCCGGGTCTGGAACGCCCTCATGCCTCCATGACCTCGTTGGGCTCGAGTAGCGGTTCGGCAGTCGCCGTGGCCGCCACGAGCACGCCGGGATCCCGTGTCCGCCGGACTTCGAGTCGGTCCCCGACGGCGCGAATCCCCAGGTCGATGAGACGCGCGTGCGGCTCTTCAGCGACCTGGTTCCGGAACGACCATCTCGAGTTCGACCGCGAGGACATCGTCCCCGAAGGCCGACACCGACCCCGCCAGCGGGCCCGGGTCCGGGGTATGTCGAATGGTCGACGCAGCCCCAACCCTCCGCGGGTCGCGTCACTGGACCGATCTACGCGTGGGGTCATGAGTGGAAGCCCGGTGGCGGAATGCCAGGGAGGTCAGGTGGGCCCCTGGGCTGCTTCTGGCTGGCGCTCATGCCCTGGACGACACGCCGTCATCGCCGACCACACCGCCCCGGGCTGCCGCGAACCGTGGGCGACGTCCGATCCAGGGTTTCGGGGACGTCTGTCTACGAGAACCGGCGGCCGTTGGGACTCGCCCTCATCAAGGCGACGAGAAGTGTCATCTCGCCGGCCGGGGGCGTGACCCGGCAAGCGATCAATCGTTGTCGGGAGTTGACCATCTGGCCATCACCTTGGCCGGGTCTCGATGGACCTCGAATGACCACCGTGTTCGACTCCGGCGAGGGCCCACGTCGGGTGGCCGCGCTGGACTACGGTTCGGTCTGACTCGCCGCGAGGGGCCACATGGACATCCGCATCCGCCACGTCGAGCCGGGCGACGCCGCCGCGATCCACCAGATGCTGGTGAGCGGCCACACCGTCGCCGGGACGATGAGGGTCCCCCACGCCCCGCTGTCGTCGACCGAGGAACGCTTGGCGCCGAAGGACGGCCACACGATCCTGGTGGCCGAGGTCGACGACGACGTGGCCGGATTCGCCGAGTTGCTCACGCACGTGTGGCCACGCCACAACCACGTCGGGGAACTCAACATGATCGTGACCGACGCCGAGCGACAGGGCCAGGGTGTGGGTCGTGCCCTGGTCGATGCCGTCATCGAGGTGGCCGACGACTGGCTCCACCTGGTTCGGCTGCAACTGTTCGTGTGGACCGACAACACCCATGCCATCCGCCTGTACGAAGACTGCGGTTTCACCATCGAGGGCACCCTGCCGGCGTTCGCCCGTGGCCGCGGCCGTTTCCTCGACGCCCATGTGATGGGACGCGTCAAGGACCCCGTCAGCGTCTGACCACGGCGGTACTCCCCGGCCCTCAGCTCCGTCCGGCTCGGCGATTCGTCCCGTCATGGCCTTCCCACGCCGACATGACACCGGCCCCCCGGCTCGGTCCACCCTGGTGAGGAACCGCCGGCCAGCGGCTCCGCTTGCGACTTCGACCAGCAATTCCGGGTCTCACTCGTGTGCTGGCGTCTGCGTCGCCTGCGCAGCGGGGAGAAGCCCATCGAGGCTCCCGGGATGGGCGGTCAGGGGAGGGGCAGTTCCATGAAGCGCCAGTAGTGCCGGAGCTCGGAAGGGATCGCACTTTCGGGATAGGGGTCGATGTCGGTGAATCCGGCCGAGCGGTACATGGCGTGCGCGGTGTCCATGAAGCGGGCACTGTCGAGCAGGACACGGTCGTAGCCGATCGAGCGAGCGGCAGTCACCAACTCGTCGAGCAGACTCTTCCCGACGCCGCAGCCACGGGCGGCGGGGCGCACGAACATGCGCTTCACCTCCGCGGTGTCGGGTCGCAGCCGTTGGAGGCAGGCGATCCCGACCGCACCCGTGTCGTCGAACGCCAGCAGCAGGCGCCCGTCCGGCGGTTCAAAGGGTGACGGGTCCGCGAGGTTGGCGGCCAGTGCCGCCTCGATGTCCATCCTGAAGCCGAACTCGGCGTCGAGCTGGTCGTTGGCCCATCGGAGGTACTCGCCCCACAGCTCGGCAACGTCGTCCAGGTCCGTGTCGAGTCGAGCCTGTCGCACCCGGGTGGTCATGGTCCGTCCTTCGCCGGTGTCCGGTTGCACCCACAGGATGGCGGACGACCGGACCGCCGTCCGGCACATCCTCCAAGGCGTCGTCACACCCCGGAACTGGCGAGACTGCCACGTCACCACGGATCGGCGCGCCCTAGAGTTCTCACCGACGGCTGATCGAGCGAGGGGCGGACGTGGAACCGGCGACGACGTGGCACCACGGCCTGGTGGCCCGGTGGTGGTCGCTGTTCAACCTCGATGGCCCCGAGATCGCGTTCTTCCGGCGCTACGTCGAGCATGGCGAACCGGCTCTGGATCTCGCATGTGGGACGGGACGTCTCCTGGTGCCCTACGTGCGCGACGGGCTCGACGTCGACGGCACCGATGTGTCGTCGGACATGCTCGCCCACTGCCGCGCCGCTGCCGGGGCGGTTGGCGCCGAGCCCACGTTGCATGCCCAGGCCACCCACGAACTCGACCTGCCGAGGTCGTACGAGACCATCTATTGCTGCGGTGGGTTCGGGCTGGGCGGCGCGGCGGCCGACGACCGGCTTGGCCTGCGTCGCGTGTACGACCACCTCGAACCCGGCGGCATGTTCGTGTTCGACTACGAGATCGACGAGTACGTCAGCGCCCTGGCGGCGCTCCACCGCGAGCCGCCGGAGAGCGACGAGCCGTCACCCGACGAGCGGCGGCGCGGCTCCGACGGCGACGACTATGCGCTGCGTCACCGCATGCTGCACTTCGACCCCGGTACCCGGCGCGGGACCCGCGAGTTGCAGGCGTGGCGATGGCACGACGGCGAGCTCGTCGCGCGCGAGCGCCATGAGCTGCGCTTCGGTGCCTACACCTCCGACGAGGTCCTGGACATGACACGTGCAGCGGGATTCGCCGAGGTGCGAACGATGGGCGGCTACGACGGCGAATCGGTCGGCCCGCACCACGAGTTCGCAGTCGTCGAGGCTCGTCGACCGGGTTGACCTCCTCCCGTTCCGCAAGGCCGGCCGTGTCGGCGCGCGGTGCAATCGCTCGATGCAGCGGGGGTTCGCGGCACACGGCGTGGCGATGCCGGACGCTCTGGAGGAGGTCGGGGGATCGTCGCCCTCGTGGTGGTCAATCGACTCGGCCGGCCGGTGTCCTGGCCGACAACGAGCCCGTTCGACGACTGCTTGGCCGCGTCCTGCCCGGCGTGCGTTTCACACCGCGGGGGGCGACCGTGGCGTCCAGGGCGATGTCCTCGAGGATGGCCCAGGCGGTCACACCGACCTTGCGTTTCACCGCGCGTGATGATGCGAACACCTTGGCGAAGGGTTCGCTGCGGCCCACGATGGCGCCGTTGGACATGACCCGTCCGGTCTCGTGGCCGAACGCGACGATGTCGCGGGCCTGACCGGGCAACAGATCTGTTGTGTCGGTCATGTCGCCACCCCCTCGACAGGTGCCCGAATCGGCCGGTCGGAGGTCAGGTCGAGGGTGCGGGGCGAGGGTTGCCGGCCACGGGCGCGTGGAAGCAACGCCCCGGCGTTCAGCATCCTCGAGGTCCGGTTGGTCCCGGCGATGCCGATTGGTGGGGTCGGCATCGCTGCACCGGTGGGGGCCGATAGGTGTTGTTGGCCACGGTGGAGTCGGCAGGGACGCCGTAGACCCGGAGCATGACGTTGAAATCGCGGTCGGACACCGGGAGCCAGTTCGCTTCGGGGACACCGTCCGGCTTCTCCTGCGCGATGTGGATGGTTGTGGAGCCGTCGGGATTGGTTTCGAGGCCGGGTGTGTAGCTCGCGACGAGGTACTTGTCGATCGGGTTTGGGATGAGCTCGATCGCCTGGGGGGTGTAGGCGGTCACGGACCAGAACCGCTCGAACGGGGGAAGGTCCCCGGGTGGGAAGGTCAGCTGGTAGCCACCGGCCCGTTTGCCCGTCAGGGCTTTGCCCGCTTCGTCCTCGAAGGTGTGGTAGTAGGCGGCGGTCTCGATGCCGTTGCCCCACTGGAGGAACTCAGCGATCGACGATCGGTCGAGGGCGCCTGCGTCAGTGTCGGCCCAGTTTCCCATGTTGGTGAAGTGGATCCAGTTGTTGCCGTCGCGGTTGTCCAGGTAGTTGTCGATGATTGCGTCGTGTCCAGCCCGCGCGCCTCGCGAGAAGGCGGCGCGGTTGACCTTGGTCACGTTCGCCCCGTCCTGGCCGAAGAACCCGTCGAAGTCATCCGCGATCTGTTGCTGTCGAGCCGTGAGCGGCGGCATCTTGTACGACTGCACCCCTTCCTGCAGGCCGCGCAGAGCCAGGATCGGGTCGGTGCGCACCAGTTCGTCGGCCACCGTCTTGAACGGGAAGCTGAACACGGCCTCGGGAAGGATCCGGGTCGCTCCTGCTGTGGCGTCGGTCGGGTCGTATTCCGACAACGGCTGGAGCTGGATTGAACGTCGGAAGGCGTCTGCCTCCGCGGTGAGATCGGCACTGCCGACGTAGCGATCGACCCGGAAGATCAAGACCGAGAACTGCTGTGACATGTCGACGCGCACCGACCCGTCCGGAACGCTGCCGGAGTAGCCGGGCGGGACCAGGGCATACACCGTCTTGTCCTGGGCCGACCCGGCCGACTTGCTCGGGATCAACCCGTCGAGGACGTTGCCCGTCATGTCCAGTTGCAGCACCGAGTAGCCCTGGTCCACACCGGCCTCGGGAATGGTCACGATGACGGGATCTCCCGAGCGGAGATCCACCAGCGAGCTGGCGTACAGCGTGTCGTTGTTGATGGCGACGATGGACTGGTACACCGGCGTGATCTTGGTCGGCCCGAGCAGGTTGTTGGGCGCGATCAGCGTGGTCTGCTCGTTCGAGAGCACGATCGGCCAGAACTCCTGCACGTATGCCTGGGCGGCGTTGCGTTCGGCCTGGGCAGCAGCTGCCTTCCCCTTGGCCTGCGCCGTCGGTCCTGCCACCACACTCAGCACCAACGCCAGGAGCGACACGAACGTGATCGACACGGCCGCGGATCGGCGGCCGGAAACTGGGTGCGAGTGGGTTGTCAGCATGGTCAGATCCTGGTCGTGCGGGCTTGGCGTTGGATGTGGATGGGCGTTTGGGGGGGGTGCCGCGTCGGGCGCCCACACGGATCAGCGACACTGCTGCGACCTCGGCGAGCGGGCATGACGGTGGTCAACCCCCCTCTACGGCCGGGACGAAGCATCCACCATCGGTCCAGCCCCGACTTTCGAACTGCCCGAGGTTGCACACGAGGGTGCTGACCGGGTAGTAGTCCCCGAGTTGGTCGTAGGCGGTGGGCCAGGCACCATCGCGGGTCGTGGACGGCACCGAGGTCGTGAAGCTGTCCTGGACGACCATGTGCCGCATGATGAATGCCACGGGCACGCCGGCCTCGACCCGGAGCACCTTGGCGTCCTTGACCTGGTCGCTGTTGCTGAGGTCAGCCGTCGACACGATCACGGTCCAGTAGCCGTCGTCGTCGAGGTTGAGCCCGGTGAGTCCGTCTGGGTTGGTGTCAGGGTCGTAGACCCCACTGCCAAACGATCCGTTGACACAGGACCAGTTGGCGTCCTCGGCGGGGAAGGGCCAGATCTTCTTGTCCACGCACAACGAGTAGTAGCGCATGTCGTAGTCAGCCAGGCCGTCGTCGGCCCAGGGCACGGGCGAGGCTCCTCTCGGCACACGCGGAGCCTTCCCGCGGTAGACGTAGACCTCCTCCGGGCCCGGCACGATGGCAGAGGCCAGATACCCCGCGACGGGGTTGGACCACACGCTGTTCTGGGCGCGATCTGTTGGCGCCGCGAACAGTCCGGCCGGCGGGCAAGGGTTTGCGTCGCCACCGATGAAGTAGCACCCGTTGTTGGCGCGCGACACGCCGTCGGACGCCTCGACGCCAAAGAAGCTGCTGTGCATCATGTCCCGACTGGTGGTCAGGCGGTCATTGGTCGCGGGGCCGTACCCGGCGTCGGTGCGGCTCAATGGCAACACGTTGAAGTTCGTGCCCTGTGTCATGTGCTCGCCCGGACCCCCGCCGGAACATTCGGTGCCCTGGGGCTCGAGTGCCAGCTCCAGGGTGTAGGTGTCGTCGTAGGCCGTGCTCGCGTCTTGCCAGGGGTTCACGCTGCCTGCGTCCGGTTCGATCTGGTAGTCGGTGTTGTAGGACGCGCAGACCACACCGTCGGGGTTCTCGTAGTAGTAGAAGTCCATGTCCGCGCCGTAGATGACGTGGGACATGAACAGCTGCTCCTGGAACTCTCCCTTGATCTCGACTCTGTCCAGGGCCCAGCCACGGCGGTCCGGTTCCTGGCTCGCGTTGAACGGCACCGCCCAGTAGGTCGCCGACGAGTCTGGCAGGAAGATGTTCATCCCGCTCTGGGCGGGCTCGGTGGAGCGGTCGTAGTCCCGGGACTCGTAGACGCTGGTGTTGATCCGTGCCCACCAACTGCAGTAGGGGAATGGCGTCTGCAGTCGACGAATGCTCCCCGGGTTGGGACCCAGTTCCCGGGCCATGTCCGAGAAGAGCTCCTCGACGGTGTCACTGTCGTCGTCGTTGAAGAAGTCCGTCCACAACTTGACGCTGGTGACACGGGCGGGGCAGTCAGGCAGGGTGGTGGAGCGCTGGCGTCCATTGCGGACGTTGGTCTGGTGGACCACGATCTCGGGGGGATCGGCGTCGATGGCCATGCGGCCATCGGCCGGGATGTAGGAACGCAACAGGAGGATTCGCACGTCCTCCTGGACGTTGTCCGTGCCCTCGGGCACGTCCACGACCTCGACATTGGGCTTCTTGGCCCCCTGCGCGACCTTTGCCGCAGGCACCCTCGACGAGCCGGTGGAGACTTCGTCGGAGGAGTTGTCAGTTGCCACCACCAAGCCGGAGCCCATCACGGCCAGGATCGTGAGGACGTGCAGTCCGTACTTCGGCTTCCAGGTCATGATCACCCTTGCTGCGCTCGTGTCGACACATGAGTAGGACCTCCCGTAGGCCGACCACGCTCACGCCTGGGAACGCGGTCCAACCTACTGCTGCTCGGAGGAAGATGGAGCAGATCTCCGCCGCAGGCCCGCACCGGTCCACGGTCTCAACGCTCGTTGCAGCTGATGGAGATCGAAGGGCCCTTCACAGGCACCTCCGGGCGACAATCCTCAGCGGCGGCATGCGATGCCGCCGCTCCGGATTGCACGGCAGGTGCCGACGATGCAACCGGCGTCAGGAGGTGACGTCGATGCGGGTGGTGCCCGTCGCGCTGGCCGGGACCGGGACCTGCCACAGCGGCAGGACCGAGTCCACGCCAGCCACCGCGTACCTCCCGTCAACCTCGAGGCGTGGCCCGACCTGGTACACGATCGCGTCCTTCGGCGTCGTCGTGAACGTGCGGCTCGTGGAGGTGTCCCCGACCTCGGCGGTGGGTCCGTGCTGGGCACCATTGACCGAGAAGGCCGCAGCGTCGTGGCCCGTCTTCAACCAGCCGGGGGTCGTGTGGTCCACGGTCCAGTGACCGTCGGAGACCCGGCTCACCGACAGTGACGGGAGTCCCTGCACGACGCGCGTGTTCCAGTCGCGCGCGCTGAAGGTCGGAAAGCCGTAGGCGTTGGTCTCGACGTACCTGACCCGGTAGGGCGCCACCTTCATCGCGGCGTCCTTCAACGTGTTCAGGTCCGTGACGTGACCGGACTCGATTCCCAGGTGGGCGAGTTCGGCGTCCCACTCCGCGGGCTGCAGGCAGTTCATCCTGAAGGGGGAATTCGGGTTGGGGCCACCGATCTCGTCGCCGTGGACGTGGGCCTGCATGGCACACAGGCGCCCGTCGGACATGGTCGACCACGTCTTGCTGTGGGAGTCTCGGGCCATGAACCACGTCGGCATGTTGCGGCTCTCCAGGTACTCCTCGAAGGTCGTGCCGTCGGTCCTCGTCGCGACATGGTGGTCGCGGAGCGCTTCCAGCTCGGCCTCCATGCCAAAGTGTGCGTCCGACCCCATGAACCGGCTCACCGATTCGCCGGCGATGGTGGGGCGGGTCCCGAGGGCGAAGAACTCGCTCTGCCCGTTGATGTGGAGGTAGTCGGCCTCGGTGGCAGCCATCGCGCCGCCGGCGAGCCGGTGCTCGACCCGCGGTGACGCGCCGACCTGTTCGAAGCTGGCGGTGATGGCTGCTGCCTCCTTCTCGGCGGCGGTGGCCCATGTCGCATAGCCGGGGTCCCAGTCGGCCACGGCCTGCAGGTTGACCACGGCCTGGGCGATGGCACCCAGGTAGCGGTCGCGGTAGACGTCGATCTGGACCCACGAGGTGCTGGACAGCTCGCGCGCGAGCGCCGTGTGCAGCAGGGCGACCGATCCGGGATTGGCGGTGCCGTCACCGAAGAGGTGGCCGTTGATCTTGAAGATCTGGTGGTAGCTGCCGTTGGCGATCGTCGACAGCGTCTGGGCCGACGGCGTCTCACCGTCGGTTCGTACGGCCAACTCTTCGCCCAGGAGCGCCGTCGAGGCCTCGATTTCGTTGGCGTTGCCCGAGGCGTGGTTGTCCGCGGCCTGGAACTGGCCCCACTCGGTTGCGTTGAGGAGCTTCTCCACGTCGGTCTGGAGGGCGGTGATGTCCGCCTTCAGCCCGATGATGCTGGCCTGGACGTGCGCGAGGGCGTCACCCATCTGCTGCAGGGGGGTGTCGGCCGGATCGTCGCCGCCGAACAGGTCGGCGAGCACGGTGTCACTGACGATCGTGAAGCCAGGCTTCAGCGCCGTCTTGTAGAAGATCTTCCAGGCTGCCTTGGCTCCAACCGATGCGGATGCGGCCGTCTGGGTCGTCCGGTGCCCGTTGCCGAAGAATTCCGGGTAGCGCTGCTCGAGCGTGGCGACCGCCTCGGCCCGCAGGTCCTCGCTGATCAGATCCACCTCCTGTGCCACGGATTGGCCGGTCGCGCCTTCCTGGTTCGCCATCGCAGCGGCCGGGGAGGTTGCCACGATTCCCGTCAGGGCGATGGCGCCGACCGTGCCCAGGGCGATCACCTTCGACCAGCGGGTGGTGCCGCCGCCGTTGCCGTTTCGGATTGTCCTTGACTGCTGCATTGTTCATCCTGTCACCGTGTCGACCGAAGACCGTGGAAGTTTCCGGGGGCGAAGTTCCGTTGGCCACTGCAGCGAGTGTGATGTCCATCCCCCAATCCAGGCCTGATCGCGTCCTGAAACCAACCTGAACGCGACGCCCGCACGCTGCCGGACATCGCTTGATCGCTGCGACAGCGACAGCGGCCGGTTCGGAGAGTGCCGGGGGGCTTCAGTGGGCGGTGCGGCGATCCCGCAGCACACCTCGTCCGTGCCCGAGTGACGGCAGGACCGACAACTCAGGTACCAGGCTGTTTCTGGCTCCAGGGCCCCGTGACACGACAAGACGGCGCGCGACGCCTGCCGGCGGCGGAGTACAGGGCGGCACGCAAGCGCGGGCGAGCACCTCCAACGTGCCTGCTGGGCTGGCACCGACGTCGCCCGGCCCAGGACCAGACGTGGGCGGGTGGCTGTTAGGCCGGCGGGGTGGTCCAGGTGAAGTCGATGCTGGTGCACGGCGGGGGGATGGTGGTGTTGAAGGCTGTCGGGGGATCGGCCTGGGAGATCGGCGTCGTGGGCTGGTCCCACAAGCCGTCGCACGACCCATCCGCACCGTTGGGGCACGTGTTGGTGTCATCGGTGACGGGTGGCTGGGAGGCCGACGCCGACCCGTACGGGTAGTTCGCGGTCACGCACGACTGGGCGTCAGGCGGGTCCCAGTAGCCCGCGAACTCCCGGTTCGCGAGTGGCAGCCTGGTGTTGAGACCGCGGTGGTCGCCCTGGGGGTCCCAGTAGCTGTTGTTGAAGTTTGCACCGCCCACCTTTGCGTTGGTGAAGTCCGTTCCCTGGAGGAACGCGCCGGAGAAGTTCGTCCGCTTGTTGCCGGCAGGGACGTTCCTGCCCAGATCCGCGTTGGCAAACGACGCTCCCGCCAGCACCGCACGGGTCCATTCGGTGCCGACCAGCGTGGCCTCGTCGAACGACGCACCGGCCAGGTAGGCGCCCGTGAACGTGGCCCCGGTCATGGTGGCCCCGGTGGCACTGGCCGTCTGCTCCGCGCAACTGAAGAAGTTCGCATTGTCAAGGCTGACACTGGTCAGGTCCGCCCCGTCGAGGGTTGCATTGCGCAGGAAGGCGCCCTCCAGCGACGCTGCATCCTGGTTGGACCCCTCCAGCGCCAGCAGCTGTGCATCCTGGAGATCGGCCCCGTCGAGGTTTGCATTGTCCAGGTTCGCGCCCTGCAGCCCCGCTTCGCGCAGGCAGGCGCCGACCAGGCTTGTCCCGTTGAGGCTGGTGTGCTGCAGCGCGGCGGTCGGCGCCGTGGACGAGGACGGGCAGAACGTCGCGTGGTCCAACTGCGTGCCTGCCAGCCACGTGGTCCCTGACAGGTCGGCACCCTCCAGGTCCAGTGGTTGCTGGCTGGTCGACAGCTCCCGAGGGACGTTCTCCATGGTCGAGTAGGACAGGTCGAGGTGGCGCCAGTCATTGGCGGAGAAGGTGCTGTAGTCCAGCGCCGCCCTGGTCAGGTCGGTCCGGCAGGTGGGTTGCAGCACGAGGTCGTAGTGGGTGAGCGTCGTCGAACGCAGGTCGGTCTGGACGAACTTCGTGCACTCCAGCTTGGCCCCGGAGAGATCGGTGTCGGTCAGGATCGTGGGCCACGCAGTGGTGGAATAGAAGTTCGCTCCGGCCAGGTTCGCCCCTTGCATGTTCGCCCCGCCCAGGTTCGCACCGTCGAACACCGTGCCGGAGAAGTCCATGTTGCTGAGGTCTTGGCCGTTGAGGTCCACGCCGAACAGGATGCAGTCGGAGCAGCC
>DATFMD010000057.1:0-10146 GCA_035267125.1 Nitriliruptoraceae bacterium
ACTGAGGATCCGGCAACGTCGGCGCACTCCGGCGCGCGGGCGCGGCGGGGCCGGGCCGCAGGGTCCTGTCCGTCTCGCCTCCGAGCGACAAACCGGTCGGCCGCCGGAACCACGTCGGGGATTGTCGCTGCAAGGCGAGACAGCATCCCCGCCGACGCCCCATTGCACACACCAACGTGTCATCACCGAATGGGTGGGACTGCAGGATCGGGACGGGGTCGGTACCGTTGCACGGTGCCCATTGCGGCACGCAACGGTCGTGCAGCCTTCTCCGCCCGCCTTCCCGGCACCTGCGTGGATCGGGCTGCCACGGACGACCTGACAACCAGATTCGCACCCCTGCCTCCACCGGCGTGGTGTCGTCCCCGACGACTGCCGCGTGCCCGGGGAGGCCCAACGGCCCACAGGAGTGCCTCGTGCGCAACTACGAAACCCTTGTCATTCTTTCCGACCTCCTCGAGGAGGAGGCGGCACTCGAGCTGTTCGACGACGTCAAGCAACTGTTCGTCGACAACGGCGGCGAGGTTCGCGACGACGCCTGGTGGGGCAAGCGCAAGCTGCAACACCTCATCCACAAGCGCGACCACGCCTGGTACGCCGTCGTCGACCACACCGGTACACCTGAGGGTGTCGCCGAGACCGAGCGTCGTCTCAAGATCAACGACGACGTGTGGCGGTTCAAGACCGTCCGCCCGGAGCTGCGCGTCCATCGCGCCTGACCACCTCGGTGTGGCCGTCCGGAACGCGGACGTCACACCGTTGTGGCAAGGTGGATCACCAGCGGGCGGCCCAGGTCGCCTCGATGGGCCGCCCGGTCGGCGACCTCGCCACCCCCACATCGCCTCGATCTCGTCAGGAACACTTCATGGCATACGAATCCAACATCGCCACGATGGTCGGCAACCTCACCGACGATCCGGAACTGCGCTTCACCCAGGGTGGGGCCGCCGTCGCCAACTTCACGATTGCCTCGAACCGGCGCTACACCGACCGGTCGGGCAACCAGCAGGAGGAGACGACGTTCATGCGCGTCAACTGCTGGCGCGACATGGCCGAGAACGTCGCCGAGTCATTGCACAAGGGTGACCGCGCCATCGTGATCGGTCGCATCCGGGTGCGCTCGTACGAGGACCAGTCCGGCCAGACCAAGTGGATCACCGAGATCGAGGCCGACGAGGTCGCGCCGTCGCTGCGGTGGGCCCGTGCCAGCATCAACAAGTCGACCGGCAGCAGCGGTGGTGGCGGTGGTGGCGGCTCCAGCTTCGGCAACTCCGCCCCCCCGCCCCCGGCCGACGAAGACGTCCCCTTCTAGGACGCCGCCAACCCTCAACGCCTATCTGTCATTCGCATGCGGCCACCGACGTCGCATCGCCGGACGTTGCGAGGCCCCAGCCGAACAACTCCGAACGGACCCGAAGGGTCCGCACCCAAGGAGCATCACCCCATGGCCAAGAAGAAGCCCGTCAAGGGCAAGCCCGTCCGCACGAAGCCGTGCTCGTTGTGCCAACAGGGCATCGAGTACATCGACTACAAGGACCTGGCACTGCTGAAGTCCTACGTCACCGACCGTGGGCGCATCAAGCCGCGCCGCACGTCGGGCGCATGCCAGCAGCACCAGTCCAAGCTCGCCGAGGCGGTCAAGAACGCCCGCGAGATGGCGATGATCCCCAACGTGGGCAACTGAGCGAGGCGACAGTCATGAAGGTCATTCTCACGCAAGAAGTCGACAACCTCGGCCTGGCCGGTGACGTCGTCGACGTCGCCAACGGCTACGGCCGCAACTTCCTGTTGCCCCGCGGCATGGCGATCCTTGCCACCAAGGGCGCGATGAAGGAGGCCGAGGCGCTGACCCGGTCCCGGAAGGTCGCCGAGGCCCAGACGCTCGACCAGGCCGTCGAGCACCGCACCACGCTCGAGGATCGCGTCCTGCGGATCCCGGCTCGTGTCGACGAGCGCGGACACCTGTACGGGTCGGTCAACGTCAACGACGTGCACCGCGTCCTCAAGGAACGCGGCCACGAGATCGAGGCCAAGCGCATCGACCTCAAGGGCGCCATCAAGGAGATCGGCACCTACGAGATCCCGGTCCAGGTGCACCCCCAGGTGATGGCGACCGTGACCATCGACGTGGTCGACGAGGAAGGCGTGGTCATCGCTGGCGAGATCACCGAGCCCGAGGTGGCACCGCTGCCCGGCGAGGTCGTCGAGGGCGAGGCCGCCGACACCGGTGACGACACGGTCGACGATGCCGACGACGAGTTGGCGCGGCTCGAGGCAGAGGCCCTGGCGGCTGCTGCCGAGCTCGATGCCGCTGATGCCGAAGCGGATGCCGAGTCCGCCGACGACGAGACGGCCGACGCCGAGTCGGGCGATGTCGAGACGGCCGACGCCTGAGCACAGCGCACACACAACAGTTTGGTCGGGCGTCGCTCCACACGGGGCGGCGCCCGTCCTGCACACTGGCACCGTGACGGTCCCGGCCGTCGCGCACGCCCGATGCGGCCCGGCCGCCCGGAGGACCCATGTCGGACCAGTCAGTCCCGCCCCCGTTCGAACCCGACGATGACGGGAACGGCGCCGGCGGCGGTCGGGCACCGACGCGAGCCTTCGACCGCATCCCGCCCCACTCGCTGGACGCGGAGGTGTCGGTGCTCGGAGCATGCCTGCTGTCGCGCTCCGCGGCCGTCGAGGTCATGGAACTGCTCAAGGCCGAGGACTTCTACCGCGGCGCCCATGCCACCGTGTTCGAGGCGATCCAGGAGGTCATGGCCGGCAACCGGGCGCTGGACCCGGTGACGCTGCTGGACCACCTGGCCGGCACCTCACGACTCGACGAGGTCGGTGGCGCCCCGGCGATCCACGACCTCGTCTCCGCCACCCCGACGGCCGCCAACGCCGCCTTCTATGCCCAGATCGTTCGTGACAAGGCGATGTTGCGACGGCTCATCGAGGCCGGCACCGACATCGTCCGGCTGGGCTACGAACCCACCGACGATCCCGTCCTGGCCGTGTCCGAAGCCGAATCGCGCATGTTCGAGGTGTCGGACCAGGGCAGTCGCAACGAGGCGTCGCAACTCAAGGACCTGCTCAACGAGTCCTATGCCATGATCGAGGAGCGTGCCCAGCATGGCGACGACGTCACCGGGCTGGCAACCGGGTTCACGGACCTCGACCGCATCACGGCGGGTTTCCAACCCCAGAACCTGATCGTGCTGGCGGCACGTCCCGCCATGGGCAAGTCGTCGCTGGTGTTGTCCATGGCCCACTACGTCACCGCCAGTCTCAACAAGCCCGTGGTGTTCTTCTCGCTGGAGATGTCCAAGCAGGAGATCGTCATGCGACTGTTGTCGTCGCAGGGCTCAATCGACTCGCAGAAGATCAAGACCGGCAAGCTCGAGGACAGCGACTGGCTGCGCCTGGCCGACGCGTTGGGGGCGTTGTCGGATGCGCCGCTGTTCATCGACGACACGCCGTCGATCAACCTCATGGAGATCATGGCCAAGAGCCGCCGCATCAAGCAGCGCCACGGACTCGAACTCATCATCGTCGACTACCTGCAACTGATGCAGTCCCACCGCCGCGTCGACAACCGCCAGCAGGAGGTCGCCGAGATCTCGCGAGGACTCAAGATGCTGGCCAAGGAGCTCAACGTCCCCGTCATTGCGCTGTCGCAGCTCAACCGCTCGCCGGAGATGCGCCAGGACAAGCGGCCCATGCTCGCCGACCTGCGTGAATCCGGGTCCGTGGAGCAGGACGCCGACATCGTGGCCTTCATCTACCGCGACGAGGTCTACCACGAAGACACCATGGACAAGGGCATCGCCGAACTGATCATCTCCAAGCACCGCAACGGCGACACCAGGACGGTCAAGATGGCGTTCGTCGGCCACCTCACCAAGTTCGCCAACCTCGCGCGCGGCGCCCAGGGCTCCAGCGGAGGGGGCGGCGGTGGCGGTGGCGGCGGCTGGAGCGGAGGCAACGGCGGACAGGGCGCACCGGGGCCGCAAGGCGTGCCGCCGCCGGGTTCGCCTTCGTCGGGTGGCCCGGTCAGCAGCCCGGTCTGATCGTCAGCGAACCCAGGCCGACTCGATCGCGCGGCCCAGTGCAGCAGGTGACGGAGCGGACACCGATTCGGTGACGGCACGGTCCGCCCAGCGACGCAGGCGCACGGCGTCGGCAGTGAACGTCTCGGACTCCAGTCGCAGGGTGCGTTGCGCACTGAGCTTCCCACCGGCATGGCGAAGGGCCGTTGCCTGCTGACGGGTGAGCGTGCCGACGTAGTCGGGGTCGACCGTGGCCAGGTAGCGCTGGGCCACGACGTGCTGGGCGACCAGCCAGGCACAGCGATCGGAGAACCGGTCGGCCACGAACCGTCGTCCGACCTCCTCGTGGGGAATCCCCGGCGCTGCCTTGGCGAGGTAGCGAACACGTCCGATGTCGTGGAGCAGCGTCGCCACCACCAACTCGTCGTCGCCACCCTCTGCCAATGCGAGGGCCGCACCGCGGTGGGCAAGTGTGCGCAGGTCCTGACCTGCGTGTGCCAGCTCGTCGAGTTCGTCGACCAGTGCCAACACCTCGTCGACGGTGGTGCCGATGGTCAGGGTTGCCATGGGGAGCTCCTGTCGTTGCGCCGGTCTGGGGGTGTCGCCGGCTCGATGCCGGCACCCCGTTCTGGAGGTATGGGGAGTGAGTACCCGTGACGTGTGTCGATCGTGTGAACACCTGTCGACGTGGTGGTTGCGCCCGACGGAGCACCTCCGTTCGGCCACGACAGCCCTCCAACGGACTGATTCGGCGGTCTCGTAGACTTGTCGCGCACCCGACCCTGGATTCCTGCATGCCTTCCCCGAGCTCCGGCAGCGCCGTGCTGGCGCAACTGCTCGTCGATCATGGCGTGGACGTCACCATCGGCGTGCTGGATGCATCCTTTGCCGACCTCGCCGTTGCCCTCGACGACCACGACGTGCGCCGCATCGCCCCGTCCACCGAATCGGCGACAGTGCACATGGCCGCCGCCTGGTCGCACACCACCGGCCGTGCCGGGGTCGCGCTCGTGGCATCGGGCTTCGGACTGGCCCATGCCCTTCCCGCGATGGCCGATGCGCAGCAGACCGGTGACCGCGTCCTGGTGATCAGCACGTCCCGTCGGGCCGGGGTGACGGGACCCAACCGGGCCGGCCTCGTGGCCGGACTGGACAACGCTGCCGCCACCGACGGTGTCGTCAAGTGGTCTGGCCGTGTGCCCTCGGGTGAGCGCCTTGTCGAGATGGTGGGCATGGCCATGCGGGCGCTGTGGGTTGGCGCACCCGGCGTCGTCCATCTCGACATCCCCTCGTCGGTGCTGTCCGGACCGGCGCCGCACCTCCCGCCCACGCGTGACGAGGACCGGCCCGACCCGAACTGGTGGCGCACCGCCGCGCGGCCGGGAAGCGCCGCCATGACGGCAGGTCTGCTGGTGCGTGCCCACCTGCCGGTGCTGCACCTGGGACGCGGCGTGGCGCACAGTGGTGCCGAGGAGCAGGTCCGGCGCCTGGTCGCAGAACTCGACGCGGGCGTCACGACGACCTGGGGGGGACGCGGCGTCGTCGCCGAGGACGACCTCCACGTGATCCCGCCCACCCAGCCCGGTGTCGTCGACGACCTCCGCAAGGACGCCGACGTCGTCATGGTGCTCGGAGCTGACCTGGGTGAGTCCGACTGGTGGGGCCAGCCACCGCACTGGGGCCCTCGTGGCGAGCAGACGATCATCCACGTCGATCTCGACGGCGCCGCGATCGGACGACATCGCGCCGTCGATCTCGGCATCGTCGGCGACCTGGCGACCGTGCTCGACGAGGTGCTCGACGAGGTCGCGGCGCTCGGAGCGCGGGACACCGTTGCACGCCGGCACATGTTGGGTGACCATCGATCGGCGGTACGCCGGGGCCGAGCCAACCTCAACGAACCCCTGGTCGAGGCCGATCGGACCCCCATCCACCCCGCAGCTGCCGTCGTGGCGACCCGCCTGGCCATGCCGGACGACACGGCATGGGTCTTCGACGGTGGTCACACGCGTCGCTGGGGCCAGTTCCACATCCCTGCACTGCACCCGCGCACCCAGTTCGGGGTCGGTCCCCTGGAGTTGACGGGCAGCGGTGTCGGCCATGCGATGGGGGTTCGCCTGGCGGCCCCCGACCGCGCCGTGTGCGCCATCATGGGCGACGGTGCGTTCGCGCGCCAGTTGGGGGAACTTCCGACCTCGATCGAACTCGACCTGCCGTTCGTCGCCGTCGTCCTGGTCGACGGCTACGCCGGTCCGGTGGATGCGACCGCGGGCAGCGACCGGGGAGGCGCCGGCGCCGGCGGGCCCGGCACGGCACGCAGCAACGGCGCTCGGGCCTCGAGTTCCCAGCGCGGCGAGGATGATGGCAGCCCGTCGCGTGCCGGTGCTGGGGACGGGGGAACGATCGGTCCGGATGATCGCCAGGGGGTGGCCGACCCGGGTGACGGCACCGGTGGTGGCGAAGATGGCGCCGGCGGTCGCCGCAAGCGCGGTCGCAGAGGTGGACGGCGTGCTCGCGCGTCCGTCGGCGCATCACGCGACTCTCGGACTGCTGGCGCCTCGGGTGATGGGTCACGGACCGACGCCCCGCCCGACGCGGAGACAGAGGCGAACGGCGAGGCCGAATCGACCATGAGCGACACGGATGCCGGGGCCGTGCGTGCGGCGTCACGCCCCAGTGTGGAGATCAGGTCCATTCGTGACCTCAGCACCGGCGTCCAGACCGATCCGGTGCGCTACGACCTCGTTGCCCGCAGCCTGGGAGCCTGGGGCGAGTTCGTCGACCATCCCTCCCAGTTGGCTCCGGCCCTCGAACGCGCCCGCGACGCCGGACGGCTCGCCGTCGTCCATGTCAGCGTCGATCGCGTGGAACACACCTGGACCCCGGAAGC
Organism: Nitriliruptoraceae bacterium; assembly: GCA_035267125.1. Classification (GTDB taxonomy): domain Bacteria; phylum Actinomycetota; class Nitriliruptoria; order Nitriliruptorales; family Nitriliruptoraceae; genus Salsipaludibacter. The sequence goes on from DATFMD010000057.1 coordinate 6,934, forward strand.
CGGCATGTTTCGTAGCCAGCGTGCCCCCGAACGTCGCGGCGAGATCTAGTCGGCTCGCGTCCCAACCGGCGAGTGGGAGTCCGTCGCCGCCTGCCCCTCCCGGTCGCCTCAGGGGCGAGTGGCAGGGGCGTGTGGCAGGTCTGAGCCGTCTTCGCAACCTCTCAGCAGGTCCTCACGGGTTTCACAGGATGCGCCGTGACACTTGGGTTCGGAACCTGGGACATCGACCAAGGAGACCGGGCCATGAAGTACACGAAGACACTGACCGCACTGGCCGCAACCGGCGCCATCGGGCTGGCGGCCGCACCAGTCCTGGCGCAGGACGACGCGACAGCGCCCCCCGGTGACGCGACCGAGCAGGGCCGGGAGGATGCCGGGACCGCTGACCGTGAGGCGGAGCGAGCGGACCGGCGGGCCGCCGAGCAGGCCGAGTTCGCTGCCGCCCTGGCCGCGGAGTTGGGCATCGACGAGGACGAGGTGAGCGCGGCGTTGACCACCGTCATGGAGGAACGTCGAGCCGCCCGGGAGGCGGCGCGGGACAGCGCGCGGCAAGAGCGCCTGGATGCTGCCGTCGAGGACGGCACGCTGACCCAGGAGCAGGCCGATGCCCTCGCCGAACTGGGTGACGTTGGCGTGACGCGAGGCCGTGGCGGTCCGTTCGGCCGCGGTGGCCATGGTGGTCCCGGCGGCGACGGCGGTCCGGGCGGGGACGGCGGTCCGGGCCGTGACGGCGGCACCTCGGACGGCGACCGCGGCGCGGCGACCGCGCCTGACGACGAGGCGACGCCGGACGCCTGACAGGGGTTCGGCAGCATCCGCGCCGGTGCGGCCTGGCTTCCGACGGAGCCGGCCCACCGGCGCAGCCGTGCGGACACGTCGTCGAGGTCGTACGCGAGAGTCCGGGCTCAGTCCCGGCTGCGGAACACCAGGTGACGATCGTCGCTGCGGTCAGGCTGGATCTCGTAGCCCAACGAGTCGAACGCATGCAGGTCGTCCACCGAGGTCGGGTCATGCTCGGCGATCCAGCGGGCCAGGGCACCGCGTCCGACCTTGGCGAGCATGCCGAACACGCGCCAGTTGCCGTTGCGCAGGTTCTCGAAGCGCACCTCGACCATGGGCAGGCGCAGTCGCTGGGCCTGCAGCACCGTGACGTACTCCTTCGATGCGCCGTTGACGATGACCTCGTCCTCGTCGAGTTCGTCTGCCAGTGCCTCGCCGACCTTCGTGCCCCAGAAGTCGTAGAGCGTGTCGCCACGGTCGGTGGCCAACTTCGTGCCCATCTCGAGCCGGTAGGGCTTGACCGCGTCCAGCGGCCGCAGCATGCCGTACAGCCCGGACAGGATGCGCACCGACTGCTGCGCGCGCCCGATCGTGTCGCCGTCCATGGTCGCGGCGTCCAGGCCCCGGTAGGTGTCGCCGGCGAACAGGAACATGGCCGGATGGGTGGGCGCGTCGTCGAAGGCGCGGAACCGCTCGACGTTGAGGATCGCGAGGTCCTCCGAGATCGACATCAGGTCGGTGAGGTCGGCGACCTCCAACTCCTTGGCGATGGCGACCAGTTCGGCCGTGTCGGCGGCGAAGCGAGGCGTGGTGGACGCCGCGACGGGGTGGTCGCCCTCGTCGAGGCGCTTGGCGGGGGAGAGGATGATCTTCATGGCCGCCACCGTATGCGACCGCTCCCAGCGCGGCAGCCTGGCCCGACTTCCAGTGTGCGCGTGGGAGCCGAGATGTCGTCGCACATGCGCACACTGGGGAGGTGGCGGCGCAGGAGGCGGGTGCCGGGGGTGGGAGGTGGCGGCGCAGGAGGTGGGTGGCGGCTCGCGGCTCGGGCCGGGTTCAGGCCAGGTCGCGGCGCAGCAGCACCTGCCACAGGATGACGGTGGCGACCGCGGCGGTGATCAGCAACTTGGCCATGCCGCCGCCGGCGCCGGCCACGATCGGGGCCATGAACTCCATGCCCAACTGTGGCAGGTCGGCCACCGAGGCCCACACCGACAGGCTGATGCGCTGGATGGAGGTGTTGCCGGCCAGCGGGACGAGCGTGCCGGCCAGGCCTTCCCAGACGAACACGTAGAACAGCATCGTGAGCAGACCACGCGGCGCGAGGTAGCCGACCAGCGCACTGACCGATCCGTAGCCGATGGCTGCCGGGATCGTGTACGCCAACGACCCCAACCCGACTTCCGGAGCGCCCACGGCCAGGCCCACGATGGTGACCCCCAGGCTCGACACGACCGCCAGCACCGAACACGCCAGGACGGCGGCGACCTCGGTGGCAACCGCCAACTGCCAGCGCGGCAACGGGGTGAGCGCCAGGTAGCCGATCGTGTGGTCGTCGCGTTCGTCGCGCAGTGTGGACGCAGACATCACGACCATGGCGGTGCCGAGGAACACGCCCGTGCCGACCATGGCCTCCATCAGGCGTTGGGCGGCGAGGTCTCCCGAGATCGAGGGCCCGGTCACGATGCCCAGCATCGCCACCACCGGTTGGAACAACACCAGCGCCGTGGCGCCGACGAGTCGCCAGCCTCGCAGTCGAGCTCGCAGCAGGTGCGCGATCAGGGTCGCCATGGCACCGCCCCTCCGGCGATGTCACGGAAGATGGCGTCGAGCGTCTCGTCGACGACTTCCACGTGGCGCAGTCGCGCGTCGGTGTCGTGGGCCAGCTGCGGCAACGCCCGTGCCAGCGCCCCGGCGTCGTCGGTGCGCACCGCCAGTCGGTGGCCGTCCACGTCCACGCCCCGCACGATGCCAGCACGCAGCAAGGCCGCGGCAAGCAGTTGGGGACGATCTGCCTGCATCACCAACTCTCGGGGGCGGTCGGTGATCGGGGCGCGCAAGGCCCGTACCCCACCGATCGCGGCCAGGCGGCCGTCGACCATGGCGACGATGCGGTCTGCCATGCGGTCGACCTCGGCCAGCACGTGTGACGACACGATGACGGTGTGGCCGCTGGCGCCCAGGGTCGTGAACAGGCGGATCAGGGCAGCACGCTGCACGGGGTCCGCACCGTTGAGCGGCTCGTCCAGGATCAGCACCTGCGGTTCGATCACGAGCGCAGCTGCCACCTTGGCCCGTTGGCGCATGCCCTTCGAGAACGTGGCCAACTTGCGGTCCGCGGCGTCGGTCAACTCGACGGTCTCGAGCGCTCGTCGGGTTGCCTCGGCCGGGTCGTCGAGGCCGTGGAGGTGGGCCGACAACCGGATGAACTGG
>DATFMD010000058.1:0-2510 GCA_035267125.1 Nitriliruptoraceae bacterium
GAGGGGTGGATCCACGCCCAGAACGCCGGCGGTTCCTGGGCCTGCAGCCAGGTCATCGATCGCCTGACGACGTTCTACCTCGACACGAAGGTGCAGGGTGGCGACCACTTCCCGGCCGGAGCCGCGGGGTTGGCGGCGCAGGACCGCGCCCGTTCCGCACTTGCGCGATGGCTGGGCGTCGCACCCGACGAGGTCCACATCGGTCCGTCGACGGCTGCCAACACCACCGCCCTGGCAGCTGCCTTCGGCGAGGCGTTGGGACCTGGCGATGCAGCCATCGTCACCAACCTCGACCACGAGGCCAACTCCGGGGCGTGGCGCGATCTTGCCGCGCGGGGCGTGCAGGTACGGGAATGGCAGGTCGACCCCGAGACCGCCAGCCTGTCACTCGACGACCTCGATGCGTTGCTGGACGACGACGTCGCGCTGGTGGCGTTCCCGCACGTGTCCAACATCGTCGGGCAGGTCCTGCCCGTGGCCGACATCGCTGCCCGTGCCCATGCAGTCGGAGCGGTTGCGATCGCCGACGGCGTCGCGGCGGCGCCCCACGCGATCCCCGACGTGGACGCACTCGGCGTCGACGTGTACCTGTTCTCCACCTACAAGACATTCGGGCCCCACCAGGGAGTGATGGTGGTGCGGCGCGACCTCGCGCAGCGCCTTCCCAACCAGGGGCCGTTCTTCTACGACGACGTGCCGGAGAAGTGGTTCCTGCCGGCTGGACCCGACCATGCCCAGGTCGCCGCGATCGTGGGCGTCACGGCCTACCTCGACGGGTTGGTGGACCACCACCTGGGTTCCGACCTGCAGATGCCCGACCGACGGCGCCGGTTGACCGACGTGGTGACGGCCCACGAGGACAGGCTGCTGGCACCGATCCTCGACCTCGTGCGCAACCGGCCCGGCGTCGTCGTCGCGGGCACGCCTGACGCCACCACCAGGGTTCCGACCCTGTCGCTGGTCACGGAGCAGGACCCGGCAGCCCTGGCTGCAGCGCTGGCCGACCGCCGGATCATGGCGGCGTCCGGTCACTTCCATGCCTGGCGGCTCGTCGAGGCACTGGGCATCGAACCGACGCGGGGCGTGCTGCGGATCAGCCTGGTGCACTACAACACGCCCGACGAGTCGCGGCGGATCGTGGAGGGGCTCGACGCGGTCCTGTAGCCAGTGGATGTCGTTGCACTGGACGCACGCCTAGGCTCGCGCGCACATGACCTGACTGGAACGCCCATGATTCGCCGCCATCCCTCCGTCCTCGCCGTCGTCGTGACGGCCACCGTCACCCTCCTCGTTGCGGGGTGCTCGAGTGATGGCGACCCGGAAGCCGAGGACACCTCGTCGGACACGGCCGCGACCCCCGCTGCACCCACCGAGGCGACCACCGATGGCGACACGGCCACTGCGGCCACCACGGCCGCCGCAACGCCGGCCGCCACGGCTTCCTCCTCCGCGAGCCCCGACCCGGCCGCAACGGTGCCGGCAGACCTCCCTGCCCTGCAGGGCCTTGCGCTCGAGCAGATCGCGAGTGGCCTCACCCAACCCGTCGACGTCGTCGTGCGACCGGACGACGCCAGCCTCTGGGTGGTCCAGCAGGGCGGAACGGTCGTGGGCATCGAGGAGGATGGGTCGGTGTCCTCGACACCCCTGTTGGACGTCTCGCCCGAGATGGAGATCCATTCGATCGAGCAGGGCCTGCTTGGCATGGCCTTCCATCCCGACTACCCCGAGGACGCACGGATCTTCGCGTTCCACTCGCTGCCCAGCAACGACAACGTGCTGGCGTCGTGGGAGGTTGACCAGGCGACCCAGCAGGCGGACCCGTCCAGCCGGATCGACCTGTTCACGGTGGACAAGGAGCCCGACAAGGTGCGCCACAACGGGGGCAAGGTCCTGTTCGGTCCCGATGGGCTGCTCTACGTCTCGCTGGGCGACGCCGCACGTGCAAGTGTCAATGGTCAGGACCCGTCCACCCTGCCGGGCACCCTGGTCCGCATCGACATCGACACCCCCGGTGACGGTGGGGCGCCGTACTCGATCCCGCCCGGCAACCCGTTCGCCGACGGGGCGACGATCGACGGTGTCGAAGGCGCCCCGGAGGTGTGGTGGTTCGGCCTGCGCAACCCGTGGCGATTCAGCATCGACGCCTCGACCGGCCTGGTCTGGATCGGGGACGTCGGCCAGGAATCGTGGGAAGAGGTGAACGTCGCGCCGCTGGACCAGCCCGGCCTGAACTTCGGCTGGGCGGCCCGCGAGGGTGACGTGGCCTTCTATGACGATCCGCCCGTCACCGACGCCGTCGATCCCATCGCCGTGGTCGCACACGACGACGTCGAGCAGGGTTGTTCGATCACGGGGGGTGCCGTGCATCGCGGAGCGGCGATCCCGGAACTCGACGGCACCTACTTCTACGCCGACTGGTGCAACGGCTGGATCCGCAGCCTGGAGTGGGACGGCCAGGCCATCGTCGCCGAGGACGACTGGTCCGAGGACCTGGCCGTGACGATGGTGTC
>DATFMD010000059.1:0-5870 GCA_035267125.1 Nitriliruptoraceae bacterium
GTCGCGGGCCACGGTGCCGAGGTCGTGGCGAGTGCCGGGGTGGTCGAAGCCCTCGGTCGTGGCCGTGATGTCACGTGGTGTGCCGTCGATCGTGGCGCGCACCGAGGTCACCAGGTTGAAGCCCACCAACACCACTTGCAGACGGCGGCGTGCAGGCACGGTTGCTGCCACCCCGGCCACGGGTTCGATGGTCAACTCGCCGGCCTCCTGGTCCCACGACATGGCCGTCCGGGCCCATTGGTCGTCGTCGCGATCCTCCCACAGTTCGAACCGGCCGTCGGCCCCCGCCACCAGCCAGATCTCCAGGGACTCCGGGACGTCCGTCGACCAGGCCACGTCCTCGTCGGGGACCATCGTCACGATGGCGCCGGCGCGAGCCAGGACCGGGATCGACTCGAGCGGCCGGTGCAGGAGCACCTGGCGATCGCCGTGGTAGGCGAGGCCCGTGAAGACGTCGATCCAGTCACCCGGGGGCAGCCACGCCTCGGCATCGCCGAGTTGGGTGGTGGCATCCAGCGGCCTGGTGATCGGGGCCACGACGAAGTCGTCTCCGAAGTGGTAGGTGTTGGGAACCTCGTAGGCGGCGTCGACTTCGGGGTGGTCGTGGTACATCGGTCGGACCAGGCTGCGTCCCTCGGTGTGGACGCGGCGAGCCATCGTGGCCAGCCACGGCAGCATGCGGTGGCGCCAGCGCAGCAGCGACCGCATGATCGTGGGTGCCGGGGCCGGCCATGACCACGGTTCGCGCCGGTTGAAGTCATCCTTGCCCGAGTGCAGCCGCGTGATGGGGGAGAACACGCCGAACTGCAGCCACCGGACCGCCAACTCCGGATCGCGATCGCCACTGAAGTGGCCACCCAGGTCGTGGCTCCACCAGCCATACCCGACATTGGCCGCAGTGGCGGTGAGTTCGGGTTGGAAGTCCAGTGATGCCCACGACGTGATGGCATCGCCGGAGAACCCCACCGGGTAGCGGTGACTGCCCAGCCCCGCATAGCGCGAGAAGGTGAGGTGGCGGGCGCCGTTGCGGCCCGAATCGAGCCAGTGGAAGTGGTTGAGGACCCACAGCGGATCCATGCCCACCATCTGTGCCATCCCGCCCTGCTGCCAGTCCACCCACCAGAAGTCGACGCCGTCCTCCTCCAGGGGGTGGTGGACCTCTTCGAGGTAGGCCGCGATGAACTCGGGGTCCGCGGCATCGAACCGGACGGCCTGGCCCGTGTCCGGGTCGATGCCCAATCGGCTTGCCACCTGCTCGTAGACCGCCTCGTGGGCGCGAATGCCGTCGGCGGGGTGCACGTTGAGCGTGGTCGCCATCCCGCGGTCGTGCAGTGCCGCCAGGAACGCCGGCGGGTCGGGGAACAGGTTGGTGTTCCAGGTGTAGCCGGTCCAGCCACTTCCGAACTCGGGTGGGATGTCGACCAGGTGCCAGTCCATGTCGATGACGGCAACCGAGAACGGCAGGCCTGCCCCCTCGAAGCGATCCATCAGGTCCAGGTAGCCGGCTGCGGTGTAGTCGTGGTAGCGACTCCACCAGTTGCCGAGCACGTGACGTGGGACCATCGGTTGGCGGCCTGTCACGGCATGGAACGCAGCCAGGGCGTCGGCGTGGTCGAGGCCGAACGCGAACACGTAGAGGTCGGTGGTGGCCTCGCGTCGTGGCGCCACCCAGCCGTCGGGTTCCAGCAGCAGCGTGGCCGAGTCGTCGAGTACGGCGATCCCGTTGCGCGACAGCGGGCCGTTGCCCAGGTCAGTGCGACCGTCGATGAGGTCGAGCGTTCGTGGCGTGCCGCCCAGGTTGGGGTCAGCCGCAAGGGTCGGCGCATCCATGCCCGGTCGCCACACGCCGTGGTAGCTCGTGACCCCGCCCTTCACCTCGACGGACAGGCCACGGGACGTGAACGGACCGCGGTCGTAGAGCAGGTGGAGCCGGTCGGTGTGCACTTCGAGCAGGTCGCCGTCGATCACGCTGTGTGCCACCGGGGGCATGTCCCGATGTAGTGCCATCTGCGAGGCACGATCCTCGAACTCGCCCGACGGGTCGTGTTCGAGTCGGACCAGGCCGGCATCGAGCAGGGTGATGCGCCAGGCATCCCCCTCGATGACGTTGTCGGGATGGGCGACGGGACTGGTGTCCAGGCGAAGGTCGCTGCGCAAGGTGTGGTCCTCGACCGGGGAGTCGTGAGTCTAGGAGGGATGGCGGGGTGGTTGAATGGAGTGACACCCGCCGATCGGTCCGTCGACGCCGACCGCGGTCACGCCACTGGGAGGTTCGCCCACGATGCCCCACCCCGACCTTGACCAGCCCCTGCGTGGGTGGACGGCCGTCGAGACCGCGACGGCGATCCGTCGGCGCGAGGTGGCGGTGACGGAGGTGGTGACGGCGGCGATCGAACGCATGCAGGCGTGGGAACCCATCCTGCACGCGATGGTCACGACAACGCCCGAACGCGCGCTCGCCGACGCCGCCAGGATCGACGACGCGCTGACGGCGGGTGTGGTCGACGTGGGATCGATGGCCGGGGTGCCGACCGTCGTCAAGGACTTGTCCGACCTGGCCGGCGTCGAGACCCGCCAGGGGTCGCGTGCCATCACCGGGATGGTCCCGACGGCCAACGGCGTCGAGGTCGACGAGTTGTTGTCGTCGGGCATGGTCAACCTCGGCAAGTCCGCAACGCCGGAGTTCGGGTTAATCGCGACCACCGAGCCGTTGTTCGGTGACCCGACGTCGAACCCGTGGGCTCCCACCCATTCGGCGGGCGGGTCATCGGGTGGCGCCGGTGCCCTGGTCGCTGCCGGGGTCGTTCCGATCGCCCACGCCACCGACGGCGGGGGTTCGATCCGCATCCCGGCAGCGGTCAACGGCCTGGTGGGTCTCAAGCCGACGGTGGGCAGGCATGTCCAGATGCGGCGGATGAGGGGCCTGCCGATCAAGATCTCGGTCAGCAACGTGGTGACGCGCACCGTTGCCGACACGGCCGCGCACATGGCCGCGTTGGAACGCCACCACAGGGCCACGCACCTGCCTCCGGTCGGCATCGTCGAGGGACCGGCGCGACGTCGGCTGCGGATCGGCGTCGCCATCGACGGCCCCAATGCCCCCACGGCCCCGTCGATCGCCGCAGCCACGCGGGACACCGCTGACCGGTTGGCAGGACTCGGACACCACGTCAGCGCGATCGACCTGCCGTTCGGCAAGGGTTTCGGTGACGACTTCGTGCTGTACTGGGCCAGCCTCGCCCAGGTCACCGTCCGATTGCTGCCACGGTCGATGCCCGACACGTTCGATCGTGACCTGGTGGACCCGTTCACCGCCACGCTGGCCGACCATGCCCGCGCGAACATGCGGCGCATTCCCGGGGCCATCCGTCGCCTGCGGGCGGCCGGGCAGACCTACCGGGAGGTGTTCACGCACGTGGACGTCATCCTGACTCCCACCCTGGCCCAGCCCACCCCGCGCCTGGGCGCCACCAGCCCGCGGTTGGGTTTCGATGAGTTGACACCCTGGTTGATGGACTACGCGCAGTTCACGCCCCTGCACAACACCGTGGGTTCGCCGGCGATCTCGGTGCCCGCCGGTCACGACGCCGGCTTGCCCATCGGCGTGCAACTGGCGGCGCTGCCCGGCGACGATCGCACCCTGCTCGAACTGGCCTACGCGTTGGAGGAGGCGGCACCGTGGCCGCTGCTGGCGCCGATTCCGACCCGATCGGTGGTCTGACCAGGGCCGCCACCGATGGCAGCCCAGTCACGATTCAACGACGGTTGGCTGCGGACGGGCGACATGGCGACCATGGAGCCCGACGGCTACCTGCGCATCGTCGATCGGGCCAAGGACCTGGTCAAGTCGGGTGGCGAGTGGATCTCGTCGGTCGAGTTGGAGGGCCACCTGCTGGCCCACCCCGACGTGGCCGACGCAGCCGTCATCGGGGTGCCATCGGCCAGGTGGGACGAGCGGCCCGTCGCCGTGGTCGTGGCAGAGGACCCGACCGCGCCGCCCGACCTGGAATCGATCCGCGAGTTCCTGGCAGACCGTGTGGCCAAGTGGTGGCTGCCGGACGCCGTGGAGGTCGTCGAGCAGATCCCCACGACATCGGTGGGCAAACTGGACAAGAAGGTTCTGCGCAGCCAGGTCGACCTGACGTTGGACTGACCGTGCGGCCGGGCACTCCCGAGGAGCACACCATGACACCGCCAGCCACGGGCACGCCTGCAGGTCGGGCTCCCGACGAGATGCTGCAGGTGCCGGTCGAGGGCGGCGACCTGACGGTTGGCCGTTGGGGGAGTGGTCCGGTCCGAGCCGTGCTCAGTCACGGGATCACCGCAAACCATCGGTCCTTCGACAGCGTCGCATCCGCGTTGGCCGACCGTGGGATCGGGGTGGTGGCCGTCGACCATCGTGGCCGCGGTGGCTCCGCCGACGTACCGGGTCCGTTCGGGTTGCGGGCGCACGCCGCCGACCTCGTGACCGTGGCCGACGCCGTGGACGCGCACGCCCCTGTCGCGGCGGGACATTCGATGGGTGCCTGGGTCGTCGCGAACGCGGCCGAGTTGGCGCCACGACGCTGGTCGGGCATCGTGGCCATCGACGGCGCGTTGCCGGCGGCACGGGACGTGCCACCCGATGCCGATGTCGAGGCGGTGCTGGCCGAGACGATCGGTCCGGCCCTGGCGCGCCTGGACATGGAGTTCGACTCGGTCGAGGCGGTGATGGAGTTGTGGCGCCGGCATCCGTCGGTCGGACCGATCGTGGACGCCGCCGCGGACTACCTGCGCTGGGACCTCCACGAGGTCGACGGCACGTGGCGGTCCCGGGTGGCCAAGGACGCCGTGCTGGCAGACGGTCGAGCCATCCTGGTCGACAGCCAGGCGGCGACGGCGCTGGCCCGGACCTCGGTCCCGTCGACCTTGCTGTGGGCGCCGCGCGGAATGCTGGACGAACCCCCCGGATTCCTGCCGGCCGAGGCGATCGCAGCACTCGTCGATCCGCTGCCCCACGTCACCTCGGTGGCGGTGGATGACGTCAACCACTACTCGATCGTGTTCGATGCGGCGGCGGTCGGCCAGATCGCCGACGCCGTTGTCGGACACCTCGAATGAGGAACAGGGTCACGACCACGCGACGATGAGCGGAGCCTGCCATGAACACCGTCCCCGGGGACGACAAGCGCGACGTTGAGGGCGTGGCTGACCAACGCGAGGGTGTGGGCGTGGCTGACCAACGCGAGGGTGTGGGCGTGGCCGACCAACGCGAGGGTGTGGGCGTAGCCGACCAACGCGAGGGTGTGGGCGTGGCCGACGAGCGCACGACGTTGGTGGCATTCCTGGATCGGCAACGTGCCTGCGTGGTCGCCAAGGTGGCGGGGCTGGACGATGCCGTGGTGCGGGCACCCGGGGTCGAGTCCGGCACCAGCATCATGGGCCTGGTCAAACACCTGGGGTGGGTCGAACACGGATGGTTCGAACTCCTCGTTGCGCAGGGCAGCGGCACCAACCTGCGACCGCATGATCGCGGGTGGGAGTTCACACCCCAGCCCGGCGAAACCATGACCGAGACGGTCGACGCCTACCGCCGGGCGTGTGCGCGATCCAGGGAGATCGTGACGAAGCACGACCTCGACGACACCGTCCGCCACGACCAGGACGGGTTGGTGACGATCCGCTGGATCGTGGTGCACATGATCGAGGAAACTGCTCGCCACCTCGGACACATCGACATCCTCGTCGAACAACTCGACGGACGCACCGGCATGGGTTGACACCACCGGCACAATGGCGGGCCGGGATGAAGGGTCTCGTCCCCGGACGCCAGGGAAGATGACCAGCATGCCCACCGCCGAAACCGTGGCCGCCTTCGCGCTCGTGTCGGC
>DATFMD010000060.1:0-2852 GCA_035267125.1 Nitriliruptoraceae bacterium
CGAGCCTCGCCCTCGACTTCTACCGGGACACGCTCGACGACGACTGCACCGTGGGTGAGGCACTGCGGCGCACGCGCTGCAACTGGACACCCACGACATCGACCCGCCTCGCCTACGTCTACTGGGGCCACCCCGACCTGCGCCTGCACCTGGCGCCTGGTGCCCGCACAGATGCACCCCCGTCGGCCGACCCCGTTGCCGTCACGCCGACGGACGACCCACCCGCGACACCCGAACTCCAGGAGGACTCCCATGGCTGACTTCAGCGATCCACGCGGCCCGATCGACCTCGGTCGAGGCATCCAGTTGCATGCTCCCGGCCTGCAGGGCCAGGCCCAGGTCGAGGAGACCGTCCCGGGCCAGACCCGATCGGCGAGTGTCGAGCCTGCGACCGATGCGATGACCGCTGCCTTGGCGGCATCCGGAATGCGCGAACAGGCCCTGGTGACGGCCGACCTGCGGCCCGTACCGGGAAGCGGCAGCGGACCCGGCGGCACCAGGGGCCCCGACGACGATGCCGACGCCGTCGTGCTGGACGTCCCGGATCCCGGCGAGGAGTGGGGCCAGGTGCTGATGGCGGTGCACGAAGGCGGCGTCATCTCATGGCATGCCCCACGGCCCAAAGCGACCTCGGGAGGGGCCACGCGCGGTGGCGAATCGGTGCGGTTCCGCGTGGACCTGCCCGAACTCGGTGCCCCCGTCGACGAGGCGGCACGCGACGACGGCGACGACCCCACCACCCGGGGCCTGATCGGGATGGCCGGCCGCGTCCTGCTCAAGGCGCTGGTCTTCCCGATCGCCAAGGAAGTGGCCGGCCGGGCGACGCGAAGCCTGGTCCACAAGTGGGAGGCCGAGCATCGGCCCAACGGCCTGCGCTGGTTCGGACCATCGGACGATCCGCGTCGCGGCACCGCCGTGGACTCGTCCGGCATCGGGGAACTGGCACAGGGCCGCGCGCTCCTGCTCGTGCATGGCACGTTCTCGACGTCGGCCACGGGGTTCGGGCAGTTGTCCGACGAGGTGGTCGGGCGACTTGCCAGGGCATACGACGGCCGCCTGTTCACGTTCGAACACCCCTCGGTGGCCACGTCCGCCGACGAGAACCTCGCGTGGCTGCGCGACCACCTCGACGGTGCCCCACGACTCGACCTGGACGTGGTCACCCACAGCCGTGGTGGGCTGGTCGGTCGTCTGCTCGCCGGGGGCCTTGGCGAGGTCCCGGAACTCACCGTCAACACCCTCGTGTTCGGCGCCACCCCCAACCACGGGACGCTGCTGGCCCAGCCCGACCATGTCGTCGCCTTCCTGGACCGCGCCACGACGTTGCTCAACCTGGCGCCACCGGGGGCCGCCGACATCGTCCAGGCCGCCCTGGAAGGGATCCTCGTCGGTGTGAAGGCGATCGTTGCCGGTGCACTCGAGCACCTCACGGGGCTGACCGGCATGAACCCGGACAGCCCGTGGCTCCAGGACCTGAATGCACGATCAGCGGCCGCCACCTCGACGACGTTCCGAGCGATTGCGGCCAACTTCGAACCCACCGGCGCCCTGCGTCGGGCCATCAAGATGCGGGTGCAGGACGAAGTTGTCGACCGGGTGATGGGCAATGCCGACAACGACACCGTCGTGCCCACGATCGGCGTGACCGGAACGACGGCGGACCCGACCGCCCTGGTCGCCGATCCGCTGGTCTACGCGGCCGGCGACGGCGTGCACCACAGCAACATCTTCGCTGCGCGGCGCACCCACGAGGCCCTGGAGGAGTGGCTGATCGGCGCCACCGGTTGAACCCCGTCGGTCAGCAGGGCGCCACGTCGGCAGGCTGGGGCAGTTGGTCCGGGGCCGGTTCGACGGCCGGGTCGTTCCACATGAGCATGCGTCCCCAGCAGGCGGTCCGTGGCTGGTTCGGGCTCGTGCGGCCCGGGGTCGAACTCGTCATCGACGAGAAGTCGCCGTCCCCGGTGCCGTTGCTGATGTTGAGGTTGAAGCCCACGACCTCGCCGACCTCCGGTTGGCCGCCCAGCACCTCCCACGGAATGGCAGCCTCGATGTCATAGCCCGAGTCGGTCAACCGCGACGCGACCTCGATCGCTGGTTCGACGCCGCCCGCCTGGAAGACCCCACCGAACGCCGGGTTGGTCGCGGGCAGCACGCCGTTGACGCCGTCGTCCGGCCCGAGCAGCACGTGGAGGTCGCCCTCCTCGACCAGCGCGTCGAAGTCGTCCGACGGGAGCCATGACCATTCGAAGGACACGCTGTCACCGCGCCACAACTGCGACGGCTCGAACTGCCATGCCTGGTCGACGAAGTCGTCACCGACGCTTGCCGACACGTAGAGCGCGAAGTCGTCCCACGTCACCATGCCCACACCACCGACCTCGGCATCACCGTGGACCACGGTGCCGATGTCGATGAAGTAGCCGTCGGCAGGCCAATCTCCCAGGTCGCCGTCGATGACGGGCGAACGCGACGTCACGGCGACGGTGCCCAGCGGCGACAGGTCGTCGTACCACGCCAGCAGGTCCCGGAACGTCGCATCTTCCGAGGGAGTGACGAACGGCACCTCGGTGGGAACCACCGGTGGTTCGTCCTCGCCGACCATCAGGCCGACGGCAAACAGCCCTGCCAGGATGGCGACGACACCCACGGCCGCCAGACCGATCCGCTTCGGCCAGGGACTCGACGGGCGGTGAGGTGCCGCCGGCGGCACAGAGGGCGGCGTCTGCCCACCAGACTGTCGCGCGGGCGCGGACGGCGTCGGGGACGGGGTCGGGGTGCTCGCGGGCGGCGCAGACGGGGTCGGGGTGTCCGGCGTCGGGGTCTCTGGGGTCGGGGTCTCTGGGGTCGGCGCG
>DATFMD010000061.1:0-3836 GCA_035267125.1 Nitriliruptoraceae bacterium
CCACCCTGGCGGCTGCCGGCCACGCCACGACCACGGTGATCGACCCGGCTGTCGTGCTCGGGGAGCGAGTCGATATCGGACGTGGTGCGATCCTGTGCCCGGGAGCGACGGTGTCCGTGGATGCCCGCATCGGCGCGGACACCGTGGTCAGCGTCGGCTGCAGCGTGCACCACGACGACGTGGTCGGTGCGCACGTGTTCATCGGACCCGGGGTGCAGTTGTCCGGAAACGTCACGATCGGTGACGGTGCGTGGGTGGGAATCGGGGCGAGTGTCGTGCAGGGGGTCACCATCGGCGCGGGGACGACGGTCGGCGCCGGCGCCGTGGTCGTGGACGACCTGCCCGCGAACGTGACTGCCGTCGGCGTGCCGGCACGGATCACCTCCCACCACGACGAGCCATGGTGAGCGGGCGCGGGCGCGGCAAGCGGGTGTTCGACATTGCCTGCGCCTCCGTCGGGCTGGTCGTGTTGGCGCCGGTCGTCGCGGTCGTCGCAGGGGCCGTGCGCTGGCGCCTGGGCGGCCCGGTGCTGTTTCGCCAGGTGCGTCCCGGCCTGCACGGCACGCCGTTCGAACTGGTGAAGTTTCGCACGATGACCGACGAGCGCGACGACGACGGTGACCTGTTGCCCGACGAGGATCGGCTCCCGCCGTTCGGCGCCTTCCTCCGGTCCACTTCACTGGACGAGTTGCCCGAACTCTGGAACGTCGCGCGGGGCGACATGTCGTTGGTCGGGCCACGGCCACTGTTGATGGACTACCTCGACCTGTACTCGCCGGAACAGGCTCGCCGACACGACGTGAGGCCCGGGATCACCGGCTGGGCACAGGTGAACGGTCGCAACGCCTTGACCTGGCGCGACCGGCTCGCGATGGACGTCTGGTACGTCGACAACCAGTCCATGTGGCTGGACCTGCGCATCCTGGGCATGACCGTGATGTCGGTGGTGCGTCGCGACGGCATCACCGGTGAGGGCCAGGTCACGGTCGGTCGTTTCGACGGCACCAACTGACACGGTCAGGCGCCGGTCGGCTGTTCGTCAGCGTGGGGTTGGCTGGCGTCGGGGTCGGGGGGTCGCAGGAGGCCGGCCAGGAACGAGCCACCGACCGCGGCGGCCACGACCATGGTCAGGGCGATGGGCAGGGACGCCGCATCGGCCACGGCGCCGATCGCCGGCGGCACGGCCAGGAACCCCACCCGCGCCAGCCACGTGACGATCGTGATGCCGTCGCCGCTGCGGACACCGGGGATCTCGGCGGAGGCGGTCACCCCGAGGGGATAGATCGTCGACGCCCCGAGCCCCGACAGGCCGAAGCCGATGATGACACCGGCCAGTGACGACGAACTGAGCACCACGAGCGTGATCCCCGCGGCGGACAGCAGCAAACCGGTCCGGGCCACGAGCGACGGGCCGAAGCGGTCCACCACGCGGTCGCCGAAGATCCGGCCGACGAACATCAGTCCCTGGCTGGCCACGAACCCCAGGCCCAGCGTGGCGGCAGGGGCCCCGACGACATCCTTGAGGTAGACGCCCGACCACGTGCCGGCGGTGTCCTCGAGTGCCGTCGACGCCATCATTATCACGCCCAGGCCCAGCAACACCAACGGGGCCACGCGCCATGCGTCGACGAGTCCACCGCCATCGCCGGCGGTTGCCTCGGCTGCACGTTCGGTGTTCTCGGCTCCCGGCAGCAGCCACCCACTGGTGGCGACGGCCACGCCCGCGACCACGATCGCCACGACCAGGAGGTGGACGGACCGAGGCACGCCTGCCCCGATCACCAGCGATCCGACCAGCCCACCAACGACTGCTCCGGCACTCCACAGGGCATGGAAGCTGTTGATGATGCTGCGGCCGTAGCGACGCTGGACCCGCAGGCCATGGGCGTTCATCGCGGCGTCCATGATCGCGTCAGCAGACCCCATGCCGACCATTGCCAGCGCCAGGGTCCACGGGTTCGGGGCGATCGCGATCAACGGCAGGACGGCTGCCATGACCACGGCCCACACCGTGGACGTGCGGGCCGAGCCGAAGCGGGCGATGAGTGGGCCGGACAGGGTGCCGAAGACCAGGGCACCGAACGCGAAGCCGGCCACGGCGATGCCGAAGACCGTGTTGGACATCTCCAGGTCGCCCTTGATCACCGGGTACCAGGGAATGAGGTTGGCCAGGGCGAGTCCGTTCAGCACGAACAGGATGGCAACGGCCAGGCGCGCCCGTTTCACGGCAGGGTCGACCGAGTCGCGGCGTGGCTTCGAGGTGGCAGACATGCCGGCCAGTTGACCACACGACCCGTGGCGACGGGGAGCCCTATCGTCGAGGGCGGACACACCGCAGCCGGATGGGACGCCCAATGAGCACGCACGTGGCCTTTCTCAGGTCGATCAACGTCGGCGGGCGTCGCGTCACGGGGGCGGCGCTGGAGGCAGCCTTCGATGCCATCGGGCTCGATTCCCCGGTCAGCTACCAGGCAAGCGGCAACGTGGTGTTCGACGCCCCGGGCGCTGACGTGGCGGAACTCCGGACACGGATCGAGGACGGGCTGCGCTCGGCTCTCGACTTCGACGTGCCGACGATGGTGCGCACGGCTGCCGAGGTGGCTGCGGCGGCCTCGCTGAGCCCCTTCGACGATGCCGAGGTTGCCGCCAGTCGCGGCAAGGTCCAGGTGTCACTGCTCATGGAGGCCCCCGACCACGATGTCGTCGGCGACGTGCTCGCCCTGGCCACCGACGACGACCGTCTCCACGTCGAGGGTCGCGAGCTGTACTGGCTGCCGGCGGCAGGGATGTCGGATGCGGACCTGGACCTGGCGGTGATCGAGCGCCTGCTCGGCATGCAGACCCGACGAACCCAGGCGACCCTGCAGCGCCTGGTTGCCAGATTCGGTCTCGCCGGCTGAGCGGCGGGCGGGACCGGTCCCACGTTGCTGCCCCGCCGGCGACGGCGTACCCTCATCGTTCGCCGTCGACGTGACGGTCCATTTGGAGGGTTCGCCTAGTCCGGCCTATGGCGCACGGTTGGAATCCGTGTTGACCCGCAAGGGTCTCGAGGGTTCGAATCCCTCACCCTCCGCCAGCGCGTACGCCCCGAGTCGTTTGGCTCGGGGCGTCGTCGTTGTCGGGTTCGGTGCACCCACCGGGTTCGGTGCACCCACCGGCTACGACCACGACCACGCCGTGAACCTCCCGGAGGTGCGGGCGTCGGTCGTGGCTCCGCCCGGCTGGACCGCCGCGGACTCCGACGCCCTGGTTGCCCACCTGGAACTGGACGCCGACGTGCCCGACTGAGTCAGCGTCGCAGTTGGGCGAGGTCGCGGACGGCGCCCCGGTCCGCCGACGTCACCAGGGCCGCGTAGGCCTGCAGCGCAGTCGACACGTGGCGCTGTCGATCGTGCGGGGTCCACGCGTCCTCACCCCGTGCCTCCTCCCGTTCCCGCCGGTGGGCCAGTTCCGCGTCCGACACCCGCAGGTCGATCCTGCGGTTGGGGATGTCGATGTCGATGACGTCGCCATCCTCGATCAGTGCGATGGCACCGCCGGCGGCGGCTTCCGGAGAGGCATGGCCGATCGACAGGCCCGACGTCCCGCCCGAGAACCTGCCGTCGGTGAGCAGGGCGCACTCCTTGCCCAGGCCCCGTGACTTGAGGTAGGTGGTGGGGTACAGCATCTCCTGCATCCCGGGGCCGCCCTTGGGCCCCTCGTAGCGGATGACGACCACGTCGCCGGCGCTGATGCGGTCCGGGTTCAGCACGCCGGCCATCGCGTCCTCCTGCGACTCGAAGACGCGCGCGGTCCCGCTGAAGGTCAGGATCGACTCGTCGACGCCCGCGGTCTTG
>DATFMD010000062.1:0-2025 GCA_035267125.1 Nitriliruptoraceae bacterium
TGTTGCGTGCCGATTTCCAACGAGCCGGGGTCCGCGTCGCCTACGCGCTCCTGCCCGTGGGCGTCTTCCTGGCCGTCGTGGTCGCGTCGCTGGCCGACCTGCGCCTGCCCACCCTCATGGTGCCTGCGTCCGATGCCCCCAGCCAGGTGATCGTCGGACTGGGCAGCGACTACCTCTACCTCGCGCCCTTGACGCTGCCCGCAATCCTTGCAGCATGGGCCGTCATCGCCTTCTGGCGCGTTGCCATGCGCACGCATCGCACGGCGCGGTCGGCGCGTGACGCGCGGCGACTGGCGCAGGCAGGCTCCGCCCCCGTCGCCGTCCGTCGTCGCGTCGTCGCACTCGCCCGGATCCTCAACGTGACGCCGCCGCCCGTGGTGGTCGGCGACTGTCCGGGTGGCGCCGCCGCGATCGGCATCCGCACGCCCGTCCTGCTGCTTGACGCCGGCTACGTCGACTCCCTCGACGATCGTGAACTCGACGGTGTGCTGGCGCACGAACTGGCCCACGTCGCCAGGCACGACAACCTGGTCGCCTACCTGTTCGGTCTCGGCCGTGACCTCACGTTCTTCCTGCCGGGCGGATCCTGGGCCCTGCGCCAGTTGCTGGTGGAACGTGAACTTGCGGCCGACCAGACCGCGATCGGTGCCACGCGACGCCCCGGTGCGCTTGCCGCGGGCCTGCTCAAGGTCTTGGAGGCGGCGCCGACGCAGCAGGCCTCCGCCGCCCTGATGCCCAGCGACACGCTGGCAGCGCGCGTGGCATCGCTGTGCGAGGACAAGCCCGCGCCGCGTGCCCTGCGCAGGTGGGCCGAGAGCATGAGTGTCGTGGCCGCCTTCGTGGGATTGCTGGCGACCTCCATGCTGGTGCCACGGTGGATCGCCGGTCCAGATCCGGAAGCCGGCATCGGCGTGTTGGTGGCACCTCCGACCGCGGACTCATCGACGGGGCAGGCCAGCGCCCAGGACGCCCCACCATCCTCGACCTCGTCGGCCGTCGGCGCCGGCGTGGACACACCTGAGCAGTTCGACTCCGAAGTCGACACCGGCGTCGCGGCTGCCACAACCGGCACCGGCGCCGTCACGGTTCCTGCAGCCGACGCGACGGTGCTGCCGCGTGCGCTCAGCAGCTACCGCACGACGGTCGACACCGTGCCCGTGGAGGCCAGCGGCGACTTGCGCAATCCCGACGACACGGGTGACGCCGTGGGTGCGGGCATGCTGCGAGCATGTGCAGACGACATGGAATGTCGTATCCAGCCCGAACCGACGTCAACCCTGCAGTTGCGTCCCAGGCCGGTGCTCGTCCAACGCGAGTTCCCGGTGCGGTGGCATGCCCAGCAGGTTGGCGTGGCCGGCAACGACGCAGTCGTGCGGTTCTACTACCTGTCGTCGCTGCCTCGATGAGCCTCGGGTATCGTTGCGGGTCGATCCCGTCCACCTGCGGATGCCCCGGTGGACGCACTCCGCCAGAAAGCCCGTGCTCGTGATTGCCTTCCTGATCGTCCTCGAGGTCATCTTCTGCCTGTTCATCGTGCTGTTCGTGTTGTTGCACCGCGGCACCGGTGGCGGACTGTCCGACATGTTCGGTGGGGGCGGCGGCGCGCTTGGTGGATCCGCCGTGGTCGAGAAGAACCTCGACCGCATCACGATCGTGGCGATCCTTGGCGCGATGATCACGAACTTCCTCCTCGTCAAGTTCTGGTGATCCCTGCGTGACGGCTCCCCGCCCGGCCGCCGTCATCCTGGCGCTGGCGGTCACGCTGGCCGGTTGCATCCCCACGACCGGCGAGCAGGCATCGCCGTCCACTGCCCCCATGGCATCACCCGCCTCCGACCCCGTTGACGGACTCGGAGACGACACACCGTCGCCGGCCACGTCGTCGCTGGCCCCCGGTGGACCGCGACTCGGGGATGACGACACGTCCACACCTGCGTCACCTGATGTCGCTCTGCCCACGCCCATCCCGCTGCCGGCACCGACCACGTCCCGATTGCGCATCGGGCTCGATCGCGACCCGTCGGC
>DATFMD010000063.1:0-6610 GCA_035267125.1 Nitriliruptoraceae bacterium
ACTGCGGGGACTACTCCGACGGCAACTTCCTCAAGAAGTGGTTGGCGCCGATCCTGCGCAACCTCGCCGACACGCCCGAACGCATGGCCGAACTGGACGTCAACGAGGGCATCGTCGACCTCATCGAGATGCGCTTCCCCGACAAGGGGACCCTGCTGACGCCGGTGTTCCCGGCCCCGACCAATGCCCGCACCTTCGTGATCCTGCGCCTGCTGGGCGTGTTGGCCGGGGTGCTCGCCAAGGCCGTGGACGGCCGCATGCCAGCCGACCAGGAGACGATTCGCTACACCGGCGTGTACGGCGAGCGGGCCGACGGCACCTCCTACCTCATGCGCGAGGTCCTGGGTGGTGGGTCGGGCGGCCGGTACTACGCCGACGGCGAGGACACCATCCACGTCGTGCCCGACTCGCGCAATCTGCCGACCGAGTTCACCGAGTCACGCTTCCCGTTCCGGGTCGAGGCGCTGCGCCTGGCACGCGACTCCGGCGGGCCGGGCGAGTTCCGCGGTGGCCTGGGTTACGAGAAGCACATCAGGATGCTCGAGGACGCGCACTTCATGTCGATCGCCGACCGCTCGATCCTGTCCTGCTGGGGCGTCAAGGGAGGCAAGGCAGGCCGTCCGTTCCAGGTGACCATCGACCCCGGTGGACCCAGGGAGCGGAAGGTCGACGCGCTGGCTGATGACGAGCCCGTCCGAGCGGGCGAGGTGATTCGCATCCGGACCACGGGTGGTGGAGGCTGGGGCGACCCGCTGGAGCGCGATGCGGCTGCGGTGGCCCGCGACGTGTGGTGGGACAAGGTCTCGGTGGCAGGTGCGCGCGACGACTACGGCGTGGTGTTCGACGAGGACCTGTCCGACGCCGACATCGCCACCCTGGCGGCGCCTCCGACCGTGGACGAGGACGCCACGTCGTCGCTGCGGGCCGACGTGCACGCGGCGCGGGGCGACGTCGCGTTCTTCGATCGAGGTCCCGGGTTCGCCCGGCTGCACCCCGACGGTGCAGCCAACGCCGACGTCGACCGGATCGACCACAACCCGCCAGTCGTGCCTGCGTCCAGCGCGTCCTAGCCGGGCTCGGTCCAGAAGCCGTACTGGAAGGCCAGGTTCAGCACGACGATGACGGCCGCGAAGAACGCGATGGTCTGCAGTTTCGTCGGGTGCCCGTCCATCCGCTCACCGGCGAAGGGTTGCGGGCTCGGCCATTCGCTGCCCGGTCATCCTGCTGGCGCGAAGACCTGCACCGTGTTGGTGCGCTGGTCGGTCACGACCAGGCTGCCGTCAGGTGCCAGCGCCAGGTCGACCGGCGCCGAGAACTGGCCGTCACCCGTGCCCGTCTCGCCGGCCACGATCGGCCAGTCGGCCTCCGGGTCGGCGTCCCGGCCCGGGACGGCGAGCACCTCCCCTCCGCGATACGACGTCACGAGCACGCCGCCGTCCTCGGTGATCTCGATGCCTTCCAGGGTGGCGCTCGAGCCGGCTGCCCCGGGGCTGGCGTACTCGGCAACGAACTCGCCGTCGGCCGAGAACGCCTGCACCCGCTGCGCCTCGTAGTCCGCCACCCACACCTGGCCGCCGGGGGCGACGTCGATGCCGGTGGGATGGAGGAACTGCCCCGGTTCCTCACCTCCCGTGCCGAACGCGTGCACGAAGGTGCCGTCGGCAGTGAAGACCTGGACCTCGGGCCGCCCGTCGTCGGTGACGTAGACCTGCCCGTCGCCGTCCACGGCGATGCCGATGGCTCGTGTGAACTGGCCGTCGCCTTCCCCCTCGGACCCGAAGGATGTGAGGAAGGCGCCGTCGGGATCGAACGACTGGACCCGGAAGTTGCCGTTGTCGACGACGTGGATCGTGCCGTCGGGGGCGATGGCCAGCGACCCGAACCCGAGGGTCGTGAACTGGCCGTCGTCGGTGCCCTGTTCGCCGATCACGGTCTCGGAGCCGTCGGGGTGCAGGCCGACCACGCGATGGTTGCCGGTGTCGGCCACCCACACGGTGCCGTCCGATCCGACGTCGACCCCGTAGGGCGCCGCCCACGCCCCATCCGAGGGCACCAGTGCGCGATCGAACACCCACGTCGTCGTGACGTCGGTCGGTCCTGCGGCGTCGGCAGGGGTCGCGGAGCCCGCCGTCGACGGCGATGCGGTGGCCGCTGCCGACGTGCCGGCCGTCGTGGGCTGCGGCGGGGTCGTGGCCTGCATGCCGGCAGAGGACGCGGTGGCAGCGGCGGTGGACGCGGTCTCCTGGCCGGCGTCCCCACCGCAGGCAGCCACGACCAGCACCAGTGCCAGGACCAGTGCCGGGCCCGCGGGGCCGCCGGAGCCCGTCCGCCCGCCGCCGGCGTGCCCAGGCCAGCGGTGCACTCGACGGCGTCGCAGACGGCGCGGACGGCGCGGCTGGCGGGTCGGGGCCGCTGCCTGTGGCATGGTCGCTCCTCGGGTCGCCGGCGACGGCTCCGGTGCCGCCGCCTGCGTCCATTCTGGCACGGGCGAAGCCTGGACGTGGGTGGTTGGATGGTGCATCCCCGTCCGAACCACAACAAGGCCGCAGCGATGCTGATCTCCACACTCGAGATGGCCCACGCCCAGGACGACCTGGTCGCCTCGCTCGGTGACCTCGACGACGATGCGATGCGTACGGCGTCGCGGTGCGATGGCTGGAGCCGTGCCCATGTGCTCACCCACCTCGCTCGCAACGCCGACGGCATGGTCAACCTCGCCGAGTGGGCCCAGACCGGCGAGGTCGTCGCGATGTACGAGTCGGGCGATCGGCGCAACGCCGACATCGAGGAGGGGGCTGCCCGGTCGGCCACGGAGATCATCGAGGACGTGGTGGCCAGCAACGATCGTGTCCTGGCCGCCTTCGGGGCCCTGGAGGGGCGTGTCGCCGTCGATCCCGCCGTGGCCGCGTTCCAGGTCCGCCTGGGGGGCGATCCGGTCACCGGGCCGGCGGTGCCCGTTCGCGACCTGCCGTTCCTGCGACTGCAGGAAGTGGTGGTGCACCACCATGACCTCGATCACGGGCTGGCAGCGCGTGACTGGCCCCGCGCCTACGTCGACGAGGCGCTGCCGCGCGCGGCTCGGCGCATGGCCTCACGCGTCGACGGCCTGCCCCGACTGGTGGCCGAGGATGACGACGTGGTCGTCATGCTCACCCGGGGCTCCGGAGGCGGTGACGCAGAGGTCCGGGGTCCGGCGGCGTCGCTGCTGGTGTGGTTGCTGGGGCGATCGACCGAGGCGGATCGGTCCACCCTGGTGGTGTCGGACGGCGACCTGCCGATGCTGCCGGACTGGTGAGCGCGTCCGACTTCCCGACGCCCACCGATGGACGGCTCGGGTTCGATCACGACCAGTCCGGCGATGGCGGCAGCAATCCATCCGGCGATGGCGGCAGCGACCCGTCCGGCGATGGCGCCAGCGGACTGTCCGGCGTGCTCGACCGCAACGCGTTCGACGCGACCGTGACGACGCTGGTCGCCGCCGACCCTGACCTGGCAGCCGTGGTCGATGCCCACGGTCGGCCCGGCTTCTGGTCGCGCCCCGCGACGTTCGCGACCCTCGTGCTGCTCATCCTCGAACAGCAGGTGTCGCTGGCATCCGGCAAGGCCGTCTTCGATCGCCTGCGGGCCGAGGTCGGGGCGGTGACCCCCCGGACGGTCGCGGAGTTCGGTCAGCCGGGACTGCGCGCGGTGGGCACGACCCGGCAGAAGGCCAGTTACGTCGCCGACCTCGCGAACGGCATCCTCACGGGCGACGTCGACTGGGGGGCGATCGTGCACGGCGACCGTGGCGAGTGCCGACGGGCACTGGTGGACGTGCGGGGCATCGGGCCATGGACTGCCGACGTGTGGTTGCTGTCGTGTCGACGACTCCCCGACGAGTGGCCGATCGGTGACCGGGCGCTGCAGGTCGGCGTGGCCGAGGTCGTCGGGGCGGACGAGCCGTTGGTCGGCGACGACCTCGTGGTCGTGGGGCGGCGGTGGGCGCCACACCGGTCGAGCGCTGCGCGGCTCGTGTGGCACGCCTACCTCGCCGATCGAGGCCGCGAGGAGACAGTCGTTGCGGGGCTCGATCCCTGAGAGTCCGTGCGGCGCCCGTGGCAGGCGTACACGGTCTCCGCGTTTCGCCCCGCCTACCGTTGGGCATGTGCCACGGCGTGTGGCGCCCCCGCCACCGCCCCTGCAGCACCGCTCCGTCCCTGCCCGCGCACGTCGTTGCAAGGAGTCGCAGATGTCCAACGCCCAGGCGCCGGGTCCACTCGCCGGCATCCGCGTCATCGACCTCACGCGGGCATTGTCAGGTCCGTACGCGACCCTGATGATGGCCGATGCCGGCGCGGAGGTGATCAAGGTGGAGCGCCCCGATGGCGGCGACGACAGCCGCGGCTGGGGCCCACCGTTCCTGGGTGATGGCGACGATCGTGAGTCGTCCTACTTCCTCAGCGTCAATCGCAACAAGTTGTCCGTGACGCTGAACCTCAAGGACCCCGACGACGTCGCGGTGCTGCGTGACCTGCTGGTCGACGCCGACGTGCTGGTCGAGAACTTCCGCCCCGGCGTCATGGAGCGTCTGGGGCTCGGACCGCAGGCCCTGGCCGCGCTCAACGATCGCCTGGTGGTGTTGTCCATCACCGGGTTCGGTGAGGGCGGCCCGGACGGTCATCGGTCGGGATTCGACCAGATCGTGCAGGGGGAGGCAGGCCTGATGGCGATGACCGGCCATCCCGGTGGTCAGCCCACCAGGTTCGGCGTGCCGATCACCGACATCCTGTCGGGCATGTTCGGTGCATGGGGCGTCGTGACGGCGTTGTACGAACGCGAGCGCACGGGCCGGGGGCAGCGCGTCACCACGTCGTTGCTGGCATCGGCGGTCGCCGTGCACGCCTACCAGGGCACGCGCTGGACGCTGGGAGGAGACGTCGTGGGTCTGGAGGGCAATCGGCACGCCTCCATCGCCCCCTACGGCGCCTTCCGGTGTGCAGACGGGTGGATCAACATCGCCGTGGGTTCCGAAGGCCTGTGGGCTCGCTTCGCCCCCACGGTCGGGATCGATGCGGATGATTCCCGCTTCGCCACCAACCACGATCGTGTCACGAACTGGGACGACCTGGAGGAGGCGATCAACCGGGCCACGACCACCGCGACGGTGGCCGAATGGATGGCGCGCATGGACGACGCCGGCGTGCCGGCAGGGCGCATCAACACGATGGACCAGGTCTACGAGTTGCCGCAGGTGCACCATGTCGGCGCCGTCGCCGAGGTCGAGCATCCCACTGCCGGACACCTGCGCCTGCCCGGTTCGCCGGTGCAGTGGAGCGACCACGACGATCGGCCCACGTCACCTCCACCGCGCCTGGGCGAGCACAACGAGGCCGTGCGACGCGCAGCCGGGCGGGGCACCGGCGAGCGACACCATCCGGGTTGAGCATTCGCGACGGTCGTGGCGGCGTCGCTGCGTGGCGGGTCGTGGCACCCGTGGCAGTGGCATATCGTGTCGGGTCCGCCCCCCGAGGACACGACACATGGCACGGATCACTCGCACCTTCACCGTCGAACGCTCGCTGGTGGAGGTGTTCGACGCACTTGCGGACTTCTCGCAGGCCGCCCAATGGGACCCGGGGGTGCGCTCGTCGGCAGTCGGCGACGCCGGTCCCCGTGTCGGTGTCGGAGCCACATGGGATCTCGATGTCGTGCTGGGCGGCGGCGTCAGCCGGGACTTCACCTACACGACCACGGCCTACGACCGGCCTGGCCATGTCGTGCACGAAACGGACACGTGGTACGCCCACGGCGTCGACGACGTCACCGTGGCGGGCAGCGACGGCGCAGTCGAGGGGACATGGGATGCGACGTTCGCCTTCAAGGGTCCCGGTGGCTTGGTGGACTCGTTCGTCCAGAAGGGCTTCGAGAAGGTGGGTGATCGCGCCGTCCGTGGCCTCGAGAACTGGCTGCGCGCCGGCGGCAACGGCCACAGTCCCGAGTGAGCCACCCCCGGTGACCCGCACGGCGGACGCGAGCCAGGTGCGGTGACCCACGGGATCAGGTGGTGGCCCCCGTGCGGCGGGCGATCAGGTCGGCCAGGGTGGCCACGGCGATCTCGGGTGGCGTGCGCGACCCGATGTCCAGCCCGATCGGCCGCGTGATGCGGGCCAGGTCATCGTCGCTGCGACCGCGCTCCCGCAGTGGGTCGACGTGGGGGCCCTCGTGGCGCCGAGTGCCCATCAGGCCGATGAATCGCGCCGGAGTGTCCAGGGCGACGTCCAGCATGTCCGCCAGTTCCTCCCGATGGTGGTCGGTGACGACGACGTCGGTGGCATCGTCGGCGGAGCCCGGGTCCGCGACCACCCGCAGGCCATCGGTGCCATCGGTGGCAGGTCGTTGGGGATCCACCAGCACGACGTCGTAGCCAAGTTCGCGGCCCCAGGCCAGCAAGGTGGCTGCCAGCGGCGAGGCGAACACGGCCATCAGCGTGCCGGCGGTGGGTTGGTCACCGATCCCGTGGGCGAGGTCGCATTCGGGACCGTGGACATGGTCGGGGTGGCCATGGTCGATGCGTGCCGACTCGGCGGCAGCGTCGGACGCGTCGTCGTCGGCAGGCTCGTCGTCGTCGGCA
>DATFMD010000064.1:0-3276 GCA_035267125.1 Nitriliruptoraceae bacterium
TCGGGCCCCGTTCCAGTACAGCGGCACGGGTGATCCGGGCACGTTGGAGATCACGACGTTGAAGATGGGTCGTGCGATCGGACGCAGGAAGTCGATGTTGCCGACCCCGAGTGTCGGCAACGCGGCGGGACCGATCTGCAAGGCCGTGAGCATCAGGATCTGGAACGGGCTCATGCCCTTGAAACTCTGCTTGCCCCGACTCATCGATGCCTGGATCAGGGACAGCCGTTCGTGGGCGTCGGCGACGTGGGTGCCGAGGTTGCACAGCAGCACGCCGACCGCGTTGCCGCCCTCGTCGTCGCCGCCGACCCGCGTCTTCAGCGACACCGGGACCATCGCGATCAGCGGCTGCTCGGGCAGGGCGTCCTCCTCGAGCAGGTAGGCACGCAGGGCGCCCGCCGACATGGCCAGCACCATGTCGTTGAGCGTGGCGCCGTGGGGGTCGCCGGCCGCGCGGATGCGCTCGATCGACCACGACTCGGCTGCGAACCGTCGAGCGCCGGTGATCGGGACGTTGAGCATGGTGTCGGGCGCCGTGAACGGCAGTGCCGCCGCCTCCTCACGGAATCCCGACGCCATGGTGCGCAATGCCGACGTGCTGGCACCGACGACCTCCCCGGGCAGTCGGGCGGCGGTACGGGCTGCGCCGCCCAGCTGGGAACCGATGGATGGCCGTTCTCGCGGCGCACGCTGCCGTGTGGGATCGCGGACCTCCCATGGATACGGCATGTCACGTTCGCCCGGGTCGGTCGACAACGAGGTGAGCGTGACGCCCATCGCCGACACGCCGTCCATGAGCGCATGGTGGATCTTGGTGTAGATCACGAAGCGGCCATCTTCCAGCCCCTCGATGAGGTGCGCCTCCCACAGTGGACGGTTGCGATCGAGCAGCGTGCCGTGCAGGCGTGACACGAGTGCGAACAGCTCGCGGAAGCGTCCGGGTGCCGGCAGCGCCGAGTGGCGGACGTGGTACTCGAGGTCGAACTTGTCGTCCTGGCGCCACGACCACGGGCCGATCCCGCCGGGCAGGTAGGGCCGTTGGGTGAACACGGGCCGCATCGGGGCATCCGAGGAAATGGCGCCGTCGTACATGTGCTCCAGGAAGTCGGGCGAACTGTCGGGTGGCGGTTCGTACAACGCCATGCCTCCGACGTGGGCCGGTTTCTCACGCGCCTCCATCAGCATGAACATGACGTCGAGCGGGTTCATCGTCGCCATGCACGCCTCCTGGTGTCGGCCACGACCCGACCCTACTGTCGGGGCAGGCCAAGTGGGCCCGACTCCGGGTTCCTTCGGATGGTGCGGAGGCGGCCGCGACCCCGCCAGAACGGGGCTGGACGACGGGTCAGAAGAGGGAGTCCGAGGCGGGCCTAGGGGCCCCGAGCACCTCGAAGAACTGTTGCAACTGGAGCGCCGGCTGGTAGGACTCGATGGCGTGCACGTCGTCGTCGGTGTCATTGCGCCGAAAGTGGAGGGAGCCCGCAGGAACCGTTGCGGTCTCGCCAACATCGTTGCGATCCTCCACCGGTCGATCGACGACGCGGTTTGCCTCAGCGGTATCGTGACCGCACATGACCGGTGGATTCGGGATGCGACTGCAAGCGGTTCGGAGCGCCAACATCGTGGCGGACCTCTTCGCAGGACTCACCGTGGCCGCAGTGATGATCCCGTCGGCGATGGCGTTCGCGCACATCGCCGGGCTCCCTGTGATCACCGGGCTCTATGCGTCGATCTTCGCCCTGATCGCGTACGGATTCTTCGGCCGGGTTGCATCGATGTCGATCGCCCCGATCGCCAGCAGCGCATTGCTCACCGGCATCGCCGTGGGTCGCCTCGGCGGGGCTGATGTCGAGGCAGCCGAGATCGCCGCCGGACTGTCCCTGATGGCCGCCGCAGTGTACGCGGTCGTGGTGCTCACACGCCTCGACCGACTTGTCGACCTGATCTCGGACGTCGCGCTGCGCGGGTTCGTCAGCGGGCTCGGCGTGCTGATCTTTTCGACGCAGGTCGATTCGATGACCGGCCTCCCGTCGGATCATCCCCAGAACCTGTGGGGTGACACGGTCGAGGTGGTCACGCAGTGGTCAGCGATCAATTGGTGGGCGGTCGGCCTGTCAGCGATCACGATTGCGATCGTTGTCGGCCTCCCACGGTTCGTCCAGGTGGTACCCGCCGCGCTGGTTGCCGTGATCGTCGGAATCGCGGCCGGCGGGGCCCTCGATCTCGGGTCGCGTGGAGTTGCAACCGTCGGTCAACTACCGAGCGGGCTCCCACTGCCCGATCTGGCTTTCGGCGGTTTCGCCATCGGCGTCGTTCCCGTCCTGCTCGCGATCGTGGTGATCGGGTTGATCGAGATGGATGTGGTCGGACGACTCGATCCTCATGGAGCATTCTCGACCAGACGCGAGACGGCCGCACTCGCCGGCACCTCGGCAATCGTGGGACTGTTCCATGGCATGCCGGTCGCCGGTGGACCGATGCGCGCCGTCGTGGCGCGAGATGCCGGAGCGCGATCGGTCGCGACGCCGGTGGTCACCGGCCTGGCCGTCGGTGCCCTCGTCGTGCTGGGCGGAGACTGGCTGGCCCGACTCCCCGTCGCAGTCATCGCGGGTGTCGTGGCCGTCGCCGCGGTGCGTCTGATGCGCCCCTCAGCGTTGATCGACCTCTGGCGCCACGAGCGGGCGGCCGCCTTGATCGCCTCGACGGTGTTCGTCGCGACCATCGTCAACGTCGAGGCGGGCGTTGCCGCGCTCATCGGGTGCTCGGTGCTCGACGCGCGTCGGACTCGCACCACCATGACGAGCGACGCGGCGGACACCCGACCCCGTTCCTGACGATTCACAAGAGTGCGGCCACCGCAGAGCGCGTGGCGCCGCCCGGCCGTAGAAGCGGTGAACGTCCCCGAGCGCCTTTGCGCACTCGTGGTCCGGCGTGCATTCCAGATCGGACGAGCTCAGCATGGGCTGCCCTGGTCGGTGATCAGGACACCTCCAACTCCTTCGCTGGAGTGCGCATCGTTGGTCACTGTGCCAGCACCGCAGTGGTCGTCGTCCAGTTTCCCCTCCCACTCCCACGAAGAGCAGGCTCACCCTCCCGGGTTCCATCGGATGGTGCGGGGCAGTCGCGTCCGCGAGGACGGGCCTGGACGAGGGTCAGAACGGGGCGTCCGGGTCCGGGCTCGGTGCCGCCAGGCCCGGGGCCTTGCGCGTCGCGGCGGTCGACGATGGGCTGCCGGGTCTCGCGCGTCGTGCGGGCTGGTCGTCATCGGCGTCGTCG
>DATFMD010000065.1:0-7430 GCA_035267125.1 Nitriliruptoraceae bacterium
CACCCGGCGCTCGTCGAAGGCCCCGTCCGGGCCGGGTTCGAGCACGGGCTCAGGGTCGACGGTCCAGGGTCCGGCCGGCTCAGACGCGGTCGCCCGGCCGATGCTGCCGGGGTTCAGTGGGTTGTCGAACGAGTAGAGGTAGGCAACCCAGGTGCCGTCGTCGACGAGCAGTGACATCACGAAGATCGTCTCGTCGTCGTCGGCCCACGGGACGTCCGTGTTGGTCAGCACAGGCTCGCTGCCCTGATCCTCCCAGACGATGCCGTCGGACGACGTGACCAGTGAGATGGACGATGGGCCCGGATAGTCGGTGAAGGAGTTGCGCAGCATGTGGAAGGTGTCGTCAGCGCGCACCACCCCACCCGGGTTGACGTAGGCCTCGTCGCCGGCGGGTCCCAGGATGGGCTCCTCGGCCAGGGCGGTCAGGCCGACCGACTCCAAGTCGTCGGGTGCCGTCGTGCACACGTCATCGACTGGTGCCGCCATGGCAGGACTCGTGGGTCCGGCACTGACGGTGGGGCCCGTTGGCGCGGCACCCAGGGACGAAGTGATGGGGGCACCGCTTACCTCGTCGTCGTTTCCGCCACCGCATGCCGCGCCCAGCACGGCGAGGATGGCCAGCGCAGATGCGATGCGCCAGGTCATGGTTCGGCGGTGTGATTCCATACGAAGCACCCTATCCCTGCACCGGGCCAAAAAGCAGGGACGAGTTCGTAGCTATTTCGCGCGGCTGCATCGTCAGTCGAGGGTCCATGGTCGCGGGATCGCAGGCGCTGGTGTCTGGTCGACCTGTCGCAGCGCTCGGCCCCGGCCACAGATCGAAGAGGGCACCATGGCCGGTGGGCGATCGTGTGTCAGGTCTGGACCGCATCTGGGTGAGGGCATCCGCGACGGGCCCGAGATGGCCTTTGCGTCACTCCGAGATTGGCCTGTGGCGTATGGGGAGGGGCCGCGCGTCCGGAGCGTTCCACGAGTCGCGGGGTTCAGGCACTGGCGGCGGCGACCACGACGGGATCCTGACATCCGGCAGCGAAGCCCTGGATGCGGCGCTCGATGTCGCGGCGCAGGACCCAGGTGCCGATCGGGTCACCCACGGCAGCCAACCACGATGGCGTGACCGAGAAGTGGTAGCGCCAGACTGCCTCGGTGTGGCCGGCGTGGTCAACGAAGCGCTGGCGCTGGTCGATTCAACGGGAGCCGCGGCCCCATTCGGAGGCATGCAGGCCGGCGGGTTTCGACGCAGGACGCTCGTGGGGTTGGGGCGTGCCCTTCTCGGCAAGGGCATCGGGCAACCACCCCTCCTGCCACGCTCGCCACAACCGCGACAGGTCCCAGGCCCGGACACCGGTCACGGTTGCTCCTCCCTCCCCTGCCCCTCGCCGCCCGGTCACACCACGCATCGGGCGCACCGACCGGGTGGTCGCCGCCCCACCCGAGGCGTCGATCGAACTCCCCCACTGCTGGCTGTCCGACCCGCGACTTCCGGCAGCGGGGTCGACGGGGTGGATGAAGGCGCGTTGGCGCCACGACTGGCGTGTGCCGGCATCGCGACGGCTGATCCTTCCCTCGGCCACCACCAACCACGAATGCAGCACCGTCCAGGCACAGTCGGGCAGCGCCGACGAGAAGTAGGTGACCTGCACCGACCCGGTCTGGTCGTCCAGCGACAGGAACATCACCCGGTTGCCCGACCGCTGCCCCGGCGACTGCACCGCCACCTTGACCCCGGCCACCCGCACCAGCGACTGGTTGGGCAGTTCGGCGATGGCCGCCGCGTCCACCACCTCCAACGCCTCCAGCAGGGGGCGGTAGAACGACAGCACGTGGCGGGAGGTGTCCAGCCCGGTCACGGCCAACTCGTCACGCACCTCGTCGGCCGGACTCTGGGGCGGCAGCACCGCCGACGCGGTCGGCAGGTCCAGCGGCAACTGGGTGGGTTCGTCGGGTCGTGGACGGGCACGCGCCGACGCCCACAGTTCCTCGACCGCCAGGCGCACCATGCGACGGTCGCGCGCGCCGCCGCGCCTGCCGACCCCGGCCAGGTGGTCCAGTGCACCGGCCCGGGCCAGGTGTTCGGCGGTCGGACGTGCCAACGAGGTGCGAGCACGCAACTGGCTCAGCGAGGCATACGGCCGGCCCTCGACGATCGACTCGATCTCGGTGTCGGTGATGCCCTTGATGGCCGACAACGCCACGCGGACCCCGTGGCGATACCCGTTGCCGGCGTCCCCGGCATCGAACCCGCCGGGCGGGATCGGACGACCGTCGTCGATGCGCCACCCCGGCGGCAGGGTCAGGGTGGCGCCGGGTGGGCGATAGATCCCCAACAGGTGCTCGGCCAGGCCGCGGTCCACCACCTCCACGGTGTAGTCGTGGGCCGACCGGTTGACGTCCACGCCCAGCACGGCGACGCCGAACTGGCGGCACTCGTCGAGGATCAGGCGACGCGGATACATCCCCGGGTCGTGGGTGAGCAGGCCGGCCATGAACTCGGGCAGGTAGTGGGTCTTGAGCCAGGCCGAGCGGTAGGTCGGGATGGCGAAGGCGGCGGCATGGGCCTTGCAGAACCCGAACGAGGCGAACGACGCGACCTGTTTCCAGATGGCCTCGGCGGCCTCGGTGGTGAAACCACGACTGCGGGCCCGGGCCAGTGCCCACGGCTTGATGGTGGCGGCATCGGCCGACAGGCGTCGTCGCAACAGGTCGGCATAGGCCATGTCACACCCGGTCAGCGCACACAGCGCCCCCATCACCTGTTCGTGGTAGACGACCACGCCGTGGGTCTCGCGCAGCACCGGTTCGAGGCTGGGGTGGGGATACCAGTCGGCGGTGGGAGCGTCGGGATTGGCGGCCACGTCGTCCGCGCTGGTCACGGCCCCTCGACCCCGCCCGGTCGTGTGGCGACGCTGCACGAACGGGGTGACCATGTCGGCCTTGACCGGGCCGGGCCGGAACAGCGAGATCTCGGTCACGAGGTCACCGAAGTGTTCGGGTTGCAGGCGACCCAACAACTCGCGCTGGCCGGGAGACTCGATCTGGAAGACGCCGATGGTGTGGGCCGACCGCACCAACTTGAAGGTGTCGGGATCACCCTGGGGAATGTCGGTGACGTCGAGGTCGTGGCCGCGCGTGGTGGGGACCAACTCCATCGCATGGCGCATCGACGACAGCATCCGCACACCCAGCACGTCCAGCTTGAGCCACCCCATCGCGGCGACGTCGTCCTTGTCGAAGGCCACCATCGGAAACCCCTGGGCGGAGCGTTCGATGGAGGTGCGCGCCAACAGGTCGTCGTCGGCCAGCAGGATCCCGCACGGGTGCAGGGCGAGGTGGCGAGGCAGGCCGTCGAGGCGTTCCACCACCTGCAGCAGGCGTTCGAGTTGGCCGGCGTTGATGCGTGAATGGGACAGTTCGGGCAGGTCGTCGACCACGGCACGGACCTGGCGGGCCCGGGCATGGGTGATGGACTTGGCGACGGTGCCGATCTCCTCGGCCGGCAGGCCCAGCGCCTTGCCGGCCTCGCGGATGGCCATGCGGGCCTGGAAGGTCTCGACCATCGCGACACAGGCCGCCCGGTGCTGGCCGTAGCGGGCGATGACCAGGTCGTAGACGTCGGTGCGCCGGGCCGACTCCACGTCGATGTCGATGTCGGGCAGTTCCTCGCGATACGGGTTCATGAACCGTTCGAAGGCGAGGTCGTTGGCGACCGGGTCGACGTCGGAGATCGCCAGGACGTGGCAGATCAGTGATCCGGCCGCCGAACCCCGACAGGCCGCCAGGATCCCCAGTTCGTCACGCACCGCCGCCATGATGTCGGCCACGGTCAGGAAGTAGTCGTGGAGGCCGAGGCGATCGACCATCGCCAGTTCCCGTTCGAGGCGTTCGCGGATCCTGGTGGTGACCCGCGGATACCGGTCGGCCACGCCCTGCCAGCACCGCCGGTGCAACTCCCCCGCCGCGACCTCGGCCGACAGGCCGGTCAACCTCGGCACCTGGGTCTCGCCGAGTTGGAGGTCGACCTCGCAGGTCACGGCCAACTCGTGGGCGTTTCGGACCAGGTCGGGGCGTTCGGCGAAACGGTGGACCATCTCGGCACCGGTGGCGAAGTAGCCCTCGGCGGTGGTGCGGCCCAGGTGGTGGCCGGCCAGCGGCACCTGCTGGCGAACGCAGGCCAGCACGTCGGCGACGTGGACGTCGTCGGCCTCGAGGTGGCGCACGTCGTTGACGGCGACGGCGGTGACCCCGGCCCGCTTGGCGACCTCCAACAGGTTGCGGATGCGCACGTCGTCACCGGGTTCGTCGACGACGGCCTGGGGACCGACCGCGGGCGCACCGTCGGCGGTCAACCGGATGGTGCGACCACGACGACGACCACCCGGTGGGACCCTGTGGTTGCGCACCGCCACCCGGACCCGATCGCGCCCGGCGATGTCGACGAAGCGGCCCAGTTCCGCGGCCGCCGCGTCGAGTCGGCCGACCGCGGCCAACCTCCCCACCGGCGAGTCGTTGCCCAGCAGCACCCAGGTGTCGTCGTGGGCAGTCGCCATGGTGAGGTCGGTGCGGGCCAGGTGCGGGCTGGAGCGGTCGGCCAGGTCGACCTGCTCGCGCCAGGCGCGACCCATGGCGGTGCCGGTGGTGAGGTGGTCGAGGCCGTCGGGACCCAGGTGCGCGGCGGTGATGGCGCGGCACAGGTCGCCATAGCCCGCGTTGGAGCGCGCCAGCAGGGTGAGGCGGGCGGCATCGTCTTCCAGCCACGCGCCCCCGACGGCCGGGCCCGGCAGTCCGTTGCGGGCCCGGCCCACCCGTGGCGAGGTCCACCCGGGGTCGTCGCTGACCGCCAGCGCCAGGTCTGCGCCGATGACGGGAGTGATCCCGGCAGCCGCGGCGGCCTGCGCCACCCGGACCGCTCCGTACACCCCGTCACGGTCGGTCACGGCCACGTGGGTCATCCCGGCCGCGTCGGCCGCCGCGACCAACTCCTGCGGCCGGATCATCCCGTCACGCAACGAGTAGCCGGTCCGCGCGGTCAGGTGGGTGAAGGCAGTCGGGGTGCCGTCGCGATCGTCGGCCTCGCGCCGTTGCCGGACCCGTGCCGCCGCGATCGTCGCACGCCGGTCGTCGGCATGCTGCTCCATCACCCCCAGCGCCACCTCGTCGGCCGTGAAGGCCCTCGATCCCGCCATGGTCGTGTCCGGTGTCGGTGCTCGCAATATCGAACACATGTTCGACCCGGCCACCGTACGACGTTGCCCCGACAACGGTCAACTCGCCCCCCGAAAGTCGGAGGATCGCGGACCCCGGCAAGTAGCCTGCCGCGGCATGGCCCCCGACCACCACGACGCCACGGCACCTCGGTCGTCCGACGTCCCCGAACTCCCCGCCGCCGGCGTCGTTCCGACCTGGATGGCCCGGGCATGGGTGATCGCCGGGACCGTCGGGGTCGTGGCCTCGCTGCTCGGCGCGATCGTCGGGGTCGTGTTCGTGCGCAGCCTGGCCGCCACGTCGCTGGAGGCCCTGGCCCTGTCCGAAACCGTGCTCGGAACCGTCGACGACACCGCCACCCTGCTCGACGACACGATCACCGACGTTGCCGCGGCGCTGGACACGGCCGGCGCGACGGTCGGCGAAACCACGGCCACCCTCGACGAGGTCTCCACCACCCTCGACGACCTGACCGTGCTCGTCACCGAGGACGTCCCGACCAGCCTCGACGCCATCGGCGACGCGATGCCCCAGGTGATCAGCACGGCGGGCGTGGTCGACTCGACGATGCGGGCACTGCGGTTCGTGGGCGTGGACTACGACCCGGATGCGCCGCTGGACGAATCACTGCAGGAGGTGGACGACCAGTTGGCCGAGATCGCCCCGTCCCTGCGTGACCAGCGCGAAGGCATGGAGTCGGTCGGCACGCGACTCGAGACGCTGGCCCAACAGGGTGCAACGCTGTCCGACGACGTGGCCGCGATCACCGACGACCTCGCTGCCACCCAGGAACTGGTCGACGAGTTCGGCACCGTCGCGAACGAGGCCGCGGCGGTGACCGCAGACTTCGCCGACCGCCTCATCTGGCAGGCCCGCGTGACCCAGGTCGTGCTGGTGGTGTTCGCCCTGGCACTGGCGGTCACCCAGACCGTCCCGATCATGCTGGGGATGCGCATGCTGGGCTGGAATGGCCGATGGCCTCCGGGACGCCGGCGCGTCTCGTCCGGAGACCGCACCCCGGTGGCATGACGCGGCGGCCACCGGTGCACGGGCATTGCAGCCGACCATCGAGGTGACTTGTGGAACTGCGACCGGCGGAGCGGGACGATCGAGTGTTCATGCTGGCGATGCTGGCCGAGGCGGCGGCATGGCGCGATGGCGTGCTCGCGCCCGTCGAGGAGGTCGTGGGGCCCCCACCCATTGCGCACTACCTGCCGCAGGGATGGCCACGCCCGGGCGATGCCGGTCTCATCGCGACCATCGCAACCAGGGCCGTGGGAGCGGCGTGGTGGACCCACTTCCCGGCGCACGACCCGGGCTACGGATTCGTCGCCGTCGACATCCCTGAACTCAGCGTCGGCGTGCTGCCCGACCATCGTGGTCGCGGCGTGGGACGGGCGCTGGTCGAAGCCCTGTGCCAGCGGACCGAGCACCTGGGCATCCGGGCGTTGTCCCTGTCCGTCGAGGTCGACAACCCCGCCGTCGGGCTCTACCGGTCCTGTGGCTTCGCGACCGTCGACGAGGCCGACGGGGCCGTCACCATGGTGCGCCACCGGCACGCCGATCGAAACAGCGAAGATCCTGCGTGAAAATGCTGTCAAACTCGCGACAACCGCATAGAGTGGAAGCGTCGACCGACCCGGGAAGGACCATCTGCGCCGCACGTCCATGATCTGTCGTGGAGGCCGGCCGCATGCCTTCCCCTGACCACGGGGAGGACAACGATGTCCCGACCACTGGCCACACCGCTGCACGAGTCGCTGCACGAGTCGCTGGCGACCCCACTGCCATCGCTGCGAGCCGCCGCACGACCGCGTCCTCGACGCGTGCCGCGCCGCCCCCTGTCACTGGCCCGCTCGCTGCACTTGCGGATGCGCACGTCGCTGCGCACACCGATGCATCGAGGCGCCGGCACCCGCTGACAGCTGCTGGCCCGCTGGCCTGCTGGCCTGCTGACCTGCTGACCTGCTGACCGTCGGTCGAACGGGGCAAGCCGGTCAAGCCGGTCAAGCCGGTCGATGGCCGGCGATGAGGGCGTCGAGGTTGGCGTGCCACACGGCGTCGAACCACTCGATCGGTGCATCGATCGAGTCCGGTGCCCCCGCCTCCAGGCTGGCCAGTCCGTGCACCAATCCCCACAGTCCGTAGGTGATGGCCTCGATGTCGCCCACGAGCACTCCTTCCTCGATGGCACCGGTCACCGCATCCCGCAGCACCTGCAGGGTGCC
>DATFMD010000066.1:0-6509 GCA_035267125.1 Nitriliruptoraceae bacterium
ACCCCGACCGATACCCGGTGTGTCCCACCTGCCAGGAGATCGTCGATGCCCTGTTCGGGCCCGACGACGACGGCGACGGTGGAGGGGGAGGCGACGGCGGCACCGGCGGCACCGAGTGACCGTCCGCGTCGCCATCACTGACGGCATCGCCACGATCACGATCGATCGTCCGGACGTGCGCAACGCCGTCGACGGTCCCACCGCGCTCGCGCTGGAACGGGCCGTTGACGCAGCCGGCAAGGCTGACGAGGTGCAGGCGATCGTGCTGACCGGGTCGGCGGGCACCTTCTGCGCCGGCGCCGACCTGCACGCCATTGCCCGGGACCCCGGTCGTCGCAACCGCCTCGAGGCGCAGTTGCGGGGACCGATGGGACCGACGCGCATGCGGGCTCCGGTACCGGTCGTGGCCGCCATCGAGGGGCATGCCGTCGCGGGCGGGCTCGAACTCGCCCTGTGGGCCGACCTGCGGGTCATGGCTGCAGATGCAGTCGTCGGCGTGTTCTGTCGTCGCTGGGGGGTGCCCCTGATCGACGGTGGCACGGTGCGACTGCCACGGCTCATCGGGATGTCGCGCGCCCTTGACCTGGTGCTGACGGGTCGGGCTGTCGGAGCCGACGAGGCGCAGGCGATGGGACTGGTCAACCGGGTCTGTCCACCGGGGCGCGCCGCCACGGTCGCGACCGAACTGGCTGGGGAGATCATCGCGTTCCCGGCACCGGCCATGTTGGCCGATCGCGCCGGCGTGCACGCCGCCTTCGACCTCGACCTCGACGCCGCCCTGTTGGCCGAACACGAACGTGGCATGCAGGCCATTCGGGCTGACGGCATGGCCGACGTCGCCAGGTTCGTCGAGGGCGCCGGTCGTGGTGGCACGTTCGACTGACTCGTTGGTTGGGGGCGAGCGTTCTCCGTGGCGGACGCCGGCCGACAACCAACTGGCTGCTGGGCGGTCGTTGTCCGATGGGGCGACCGTGCGGACACGCGCCCGACCTCCATGACCTACGGTGGCGTAACCAAGCGCAGCCAGTCGGCGGAAGACCCCTGCATGACCACCGAGACCGATCTGCTCCATGAGTTGGAGCCCGAGGCGGAACGGCTCCTCAACCGGCACCTGTCGGTGACCGAGGAGTGGTTTCCCCACGACTACGTGCCCTATTCGGTGGGGCGGGACTTCGACAAGGAGCCGTGGACGCCCGACCAGCCGCGCCTGAGTGGTGTGGCACGCACGGCGTTCTACGTCAACCTCATGACCGAGGACAACCTCCCCAGCTATCACCGCGAGATCCACGGCATGTACGCGAAGAAGGACTCGCCCTGGACCGACTGGGTGCACCGTTGGACGGCCGAGGAGGGTCGCCACTCGATCGTGCTGCGCGACTACCTGGTCGTGACGCGCAACACCGACCCGGTCGAACTGGAGCGGGGCCGCATGGCCGTCATGGAGCAGGGCTACGACCACCATGCCCGCGACACCCTGCACGGCATGGTGTACGTGTCCTTCCAGGAACTCGCCACGCGCATCTCCCACCGCAACACCGGCAGGTTCAGCCAGGACCCGGTGGCCGATCGCATCATGGCCCGCATCGCCGCCGACGAGAACCTGCACATGGTGTTCTACCGCGACATGGTCACCGCTGCGATGGAGGTCGATCCGTCCGCGACGGTGATGGCCATCGTCGACGAGGTGCTGGGCTTCGAGATGCCCGGCTCGGGAATGCCCGGCTTCAGTCGCAAGTCGCTCGAGATCGCCGACGCCCAGATCTACGACCTGCGCGGGCACGTCGACGACGTCGTCTGGCCGCTGCTGCGAAAGTGGAAGGTCTTCCAGGTGGAGGGCCTGGACGCGGCTGCCGAGCAGCGCCGCGACGAACTGGCAGAGGCGATGGCGGCGATGGATGCACAGGCCACGCGCCAGCGCGAAAAGTTCGCCCGTCGACGCGAACGGCTCGCTCGCCGGGAGGCAGCTGCCAGCGCCTGAACCCCGGACACACGGCGACAGGTCCTGTCCGCCGGGGTTGGTTGCCCGGAGTGCTCAGCCAGTCGCCACCGGGCGGCATCGACACTGAGCGCTCGGCGCACGTCGCGAGGACCCAACGCAACCTCGTGCGCCGCGCAGTCGTCACACCTCGACCGCCCATGCAGGACGTCGTGGCGGGGGATCCAGCCCCACAACCCCACCAATCCGGCACTGGATGCGCGTCGAACTCCATGAGAAGCCTCACACGAACACGGGCAGGCGCAGCCGCTCGGGAACATTTTCACCAAGTCACACGTTGCGGCAGGTACGCAGGAAGGTCAGTGCATGTCAGTCACCCACTATGTCCACCCGATCCACGGCATCTGTCGCAAGATCGGGACGCAGGTACGCGATTTCGGAGACGAGTCGCGGACCTACGTCGAGTTGCGCGTCGACGCCTCACCCTCGGGTCGACCGGCCCTGTCGGTGTTGCTGCCCGAGGAGGAGATCCTCGAGCACGTCCGCGAGACCGTCGAGCCGGCCGTTGCGAAGGCCGCCATGGCCGCCTTCCAGGATGGTCAGGACTCGCCCATCGTCACCGCCGGGTCGTGGCGCTCCCGCGTCGCTCGCAGCGAGGCCGCCATCAACGAGGGTGACCTTGCCAAGTTGGCGCGGGTCTATCGCGACCTCGAACTGCGGCATGCCGACCGTGGCCTGTCCAACACCGAGCGCCAGACCGCCGACAAGATCCACGACCTGATCGTGGGCGAGTTGGTCGGTGCCTTCGGATGGGAGGTCGACCGTGCCGTTTCGGAGGTCGCCTCACGCCTGGGCCCGGTCCACCTCCAGGCTGCCTGAACCTTCCCCACCCCACACACCCCGTCGATCTCGGCGGGGTGTCGTCGTGTTGCGATCGGGGGACGCCGTTGCGGGCGGGTACCGTGCGCCCATCATCTCGCAGCGCCCGTGGTCGTTCCTCCGGCGTTGTGATCCCCCAGAGTCCTTGTCAGGTTCGTGCATGCAGGCCCGTGGCCGCTTCTCCCCCCACCCTCGTGGTTTCGGCTTCGTCGATTTCGACGATGCCGTCACGCTGACGGCCGAGGACGGTGCCACCGTCACGGCTGACTCCGGGTTCGTCCCTCCCGACCTGGCCTCCGGCTGGATCGCCGACGACCGTGTCGAGGCCACGATCGAACTCGACGACCGCCAACGCGTGAACGTGGTTGGCCTGTCGTTGGTGGGACGGACGCGAAAGTTCGTCGTCGGGCGAGTCGCCACGTTCGCCGGGACGACGTCGGTGCTGCCGGACGCCCGGCTGGGGTCGGGTCGCCTGCCCCTGTCGGATGCCCTGGCCCAGAAGTTGGTGCGCGTCGATGACCGCCAGGTCGTGGTCACCACGGGAACGGCCTCCGACGGCACTGCCACCGCGCAGTCGCTGGTCGCCGGGCCGACGCCGACCGGCGCGCCGGCCGCGATCCGGGCGCGCGCCGTCACCGTTGCCCACGGTGCGGTGTCGCCCGACGTCATCACGCCCTCGCCGACCGACGTCGGACTGCCGATGGCCGAGGCCGTCGGCAACGCCCTGCGCACGCTTGGGCACCTGGCCAGTGGTCGGCCCGGCCTGGCGGCGGGGCTTGCCACCGACGGGCCCATTCCCGGTCGGAGCATGGCCGGTTTCGATCGGCGTGAAGAGGTCGTCGTGACGATCGACGACGATCGCTCCCGCGACCTCGACGACGCCTTGGTCGCCGCCTGGGACGGGGATCCCGATTCCCCGGTGGGGGTTGCCGTCCACATTGCCGATGCCGCCTCCGCCGTGGGCATCGACTCGCCGGCGGACCGGTACGCGGCCACCATGGCCACCACGACATACCTGGCTGTCGGTGGCACTGCCCCGATGCTCGATCCGTCGCTGTCCGAGGACGCCTTGAGCCTGTTGCCGGGCGTGGACCGCAGCGTCCTGTCGGTCGACTTCCAGGTCGCCGCCGATGGCACGTTGTCCGACGTCGCCGTCAACCTCGGCATCGTCAAGGTGTCGGCACGGCTGTCGTATGCCGCCGTCGACGCCTTCCTGGCATCCGTCGACGCACAGGATCTGGCGCGCGGCGTCCACGGGCCCAACGGTGCTCGTCCCGACGACGTCGACCAGGTGGCCGGTTGCGTCGTGGCGCTGGCAGAGGCGGCCCGCCGCCTGGGGGTCGAACGCGATGCCCGGGACACGCTGGACGGCCTGTTCCTGCCGGCGTCGCTCGAGGCTGCCATCGTCGACGGCAAGATCCGTGCCATCGACGCCGATCCGCACCCGCGCGCCCAGCACGTCGTCGAGCGCCTGATGGTCGCGACCAACGAACTCGTGGCCCAGTGGGGCGTGGAACACGACGTCCCCATGCTGTACCGCACGCATCTTGGATTCGACCCCGAGCGTGTCGCGGCCGTCGAGGCGGCCGCCGCGGTCGCAGGAGTCGACCTGGCCTCTCCGCCTTCGCCGGCGGCCGTCATGGCTGCCGTGACGGCGTTGCGCGCCGACGACGACCACGAGGCCGCCGACCTGCTCGCGACGGCCGCTGCGGGTGCCGTTGCGCGTGCCACGACGTCGGCCGAGCCGAGCGGACACGAGGGGCTCGACGCGGCGGCCTACACCCAGTTCACCTCGCCCATCAGGCGCTACACCGACCTCGTCGTGCACCGCCAGGTCCGGGCAGCGCTGGCTGGTGAGGACGTGCCGTACGGGCCCGAGCGACTGGCCGCCCTGGCTGGTTGGCTCGATGTCCGGTCCGGTGCCGCCGGCCATGCCCAGGCGCTGGAGCGCACAGCCCTGTGGTCGGTCCTGCTGGATCGGGGTGCCGTGTCCTGGCCGGCCACTGCGATCGTCACCGGGTTGTCGCCCAACGGCGCCCGCGTGCGGCTCCCGATCGCGGGCATTGGCGGCTTCGTCGCCGCCAACCGATTCGACAAGGACCAGCGGGCCCTCCAGGTGAGCGACGATGGCACTCGCACGGTCGACGGGTCACTTGTCCTGGGCCAGCGCATCGAGGTGAAGCTGGATCGCATCGACGCCCTTGGCCGCGCAGACTTCCGCCCGACCGGGGCGTGGAGGCGTGACCGTGCCAGTCGTTCGAACGATGTGGCGGCGAGCCTGTCGGATCCGGCCGATGCAGTGACCACGACCGTGGCCCCCCCGGACCCGGGCGCCGCCGGGGCTGGTGATGGCGACTCGGTCGTCGGATCCGCCAGTGGTCCCGGCGCGACCCAGCCGGCGATGTCGGGCGAGTGACGGGCCCGTGACGGCCGCGGCTGGCGATGGGCAGCGGGACACCGCCGGCAACGGGCCTGCCGGCGGCGATGGGCTCGATGCCGTACGCGGCGACGGGCGCGGCACAGCGGCTCCGGCCATGGCCGGGAGTGCCCGGGCACCTCGCGCGGGCGTCGTCGGTCCAACCGTGGCCGATGACTCCCGCCGGGGCATGGTCTACGGCGTCAGCGCCTACCTGTTGTGGGGAGCGTTCCCGCTGTACTGGGCGTTGTTCGCCGACTGGCCTGCGCTGGAGGTGCTGGCCCACAGGGTGGTCTGGTCACTCGTGTTCTGCGTCGTCGTGCTTGCGTTCCAGCGGCGGCTGTCGCGCCTGCGTGCCATGGCCCGCCGGGACGTGGCGGTCCTGGCGGCGGCATCGGTGCTGATCAGCCTGAACTGGTGGGTGTTCATCTGGGCGACC
The DNA here is from genome assembly GCA_035267125.1 of Nitriliruptoraceae bacterium. Taxonomy (GTDB): domain Bacteria; phylum Actinomycetota; class Nitriliruptoria; order Nitriliruptorales; family Nitriliruptoraceae; genus Salsipaludibacter. The sequence goes on from DATFMD010000066.1 coordinate 5,671, forward strand.
GGCAACGGTCGGGTCGTGGAGGCCAGCCTGGGGTACTTCATCACGCCCCTGGTCAACGTGGTGCTCGGCGTCTTCGTCAAGCGCGAACGCCTGCGCCCGCTGCAGGTGGGGATCGTGGCACTTGCCGCCCTGGGGGTGGCCGTGCTCACGTGGCACGTGGGCGCCGTGCCGTGGGTGGCGCTGGTGTTGGCGGTCTCGTTCGGGCTCTACGGGCTGGCCAAGTCGCTCGTGCGGGTCCCCCCACTGGAAGGCCTGACCGTGGAGACGGCCATTGCCGGGCTGCCGGCAGTGGCCATCATCGGGATCGCCGGCACGGGCGGGATCCTGGCGAGCGGGCAACCGATGGTCACCGGCCTGGCCCTGCTGGCAGGGCCGATCACGGCGATTCCGCTGCTGCTGTTTGCCGGGGCCACGCGACGACTCCCGCTGGCCACCGTGGGTCTGCTGCAGTACCTGGCACCGACGATCCAGTTCGTCGTGGGTGTCGCGATCCTGCGCGAACCGTTCGATGCAGGTCGGCTGGTCGGGTTCGCCATCATCTGGGCAGCCCTGGCGATGTTCGCGGTTGACGGGGCTCGTCATGCCCGCCGGTCGCGTCGAGCCAGGGACCCGGCCGTGCTGGCGCGCTGAACCCCGTGTCGGACGCAGAACGCCCAGCCCGAGAACGGGCTGGGCGTTGGCTGTGCGCTGACGGTGGGCCAGCGTCAGGAGTTCGCGGTGTCAGCAGCCGTCGGATAGAGGTGTTCGAGGTCGCCCGGCTGGATCAGGGCGCCGTCGATGAACCGCTCGACATCGGCGGACTTGAGACGAATGACGCGACCGAACTTGTAGGCCTTGAT
>DATFMD010000067.1:0-4191 GCA_035267125.1 Nitriliruptoraceae bacterium
GGCGAGTACGAACCACCGCTGAGACACGACCGACCCCGCCGATTCGTTCGGCGGGGTCGGTCGTGTGCTGTCACACTGTGATGGTCGAGCCACGCAACGTCCCCGACGAACGAAGGCTGGTCCATGTGCCGCAGCATCCGAACGCTCCGTCCGCCCGCCGTCGACGAGGTCACCGACGGTGACGTCCGGGCGGCCGCGCGCCAGTACGTGCGCAAGTTGTCGGGGTTTCGAGAGCCCTCCGCCGCCAATGAAGCCGCATTCGAGCGCGCCATCACGGCGATTGCCGCCTCGACGACCGAACTGCTCGAGTCACTCGATGTTCGCGGCGCCGACGCGGTGACGGTCGTGGCGGGACCCGAGACCGACCTGCGGGCACTGCGCCGCGCCCAGCGGGAAGCCAGTGACCAAGCCGCGGCCTCGTAGGAGCCGGGTGTCTGCCGGATCCGGCGGCCTGGCGCCGGTGGGCGCCGTCAGTAGCTGGAGCCGGTGATGTACTCGCGCAGCGAACTGGCAGCCGTTTCGAGTTCCTCGAGGCGGTACCGGACCACGTCGCCGATCGAGATGATGCCTGCCAGCGCGCCCTCGTCCACGACGGGCAGGTGACGCACCCGCGACGCGGTCATCCGCGCCATCAACTGGTCGGACGTGTCCGCGCGTTCGCAGGTCTTGACCTCGACGGTCATGGCTTCGCTGACGGGGAGTTCGAGGACACCAGTCCCCGCCTCCTGCAGGTGCCTGACGACATCGCGTTCTGACAGGATCCCTTCCACCCGGGAACCGTCGGAGGACACCACGAGGGCGCCCACGTTGTTGGCGGCCAGCACCTCGACTGCCGCGGAGATCGGCTCTTTCGGACCCACTGTCAGGACATCCGTGCCCTTCTGGGTGAGCATGCTTGCGACCGTGACCGCCATCGGCACCTCCATGTGGGGTGGTTCTGTCCTGTCACCGTAGTTGGGCAGTCGTCGCGGGTCGCCGTCTTCGGGCCACCAATCCGGTCGACCGGCTCAGCCAGCCAGCCCGGCGAGCCGGTGCAGGCCCCGGTCCAGGACGTCGGCCCGCTTGCAGAACGCCCAGCGAACGAATGGCCGGCCCATCGCCTCGTCCTCCCAGAAGACCTGGTGGGGGATCGCCGCGACACCGACGCGCTCGGGCAGTGTGCGGCAGAAGTCGAGCCCGTCGTCGAAGCCGAGCGGCCGGATGTCGGTGGTGACGAAGTAGCCGCCGGCAGGAGCATTGGGCTCCAGGCCGATGTCGGTGAGTCCGGCGACGAGTTGGTCTCGACGATCCTGCAGGTCTGCGCGCAACTGCGTGAAGTACGTGTCGGGCAGGCCGAGCGCCATCGCGATGGCCGGCTGCAACGGTGCGCCAGAGGTGTAGGTCAGGAACTGCTTGGCCAACCTGGCGCTCGTCACCAGGTCGTCGGGTCCCACGGCCCATCCGATCTTCCATCCGGTCAATGCGAACGTCTTGCCGGCCGAGGAGATCGTCAGGGTGCGTTCGGCCATGCCCGGCAGCGTGGCGATGGGCACATGGACGGCGTCGTCGAAGACCAGGTGTTCGTAGACCTCGTCGGTCACGACCACCAGGTCGTGTTCGATCGCCACGTCGGCAACGGCGGCCAGGTCGGCGCGGTCCAGCACCGTCCCGGTCGGATTGTGGGGCGTGTTGAGGAGGATGACGCGGGTGCGTGGCGTGATCGCGTCGTGCAGGCGCTGGGCGTCGAATCGGAAGTCGGGTGGTGGCAGCGTGCATGGCACGCGGATGCCGCCGGCCATTGCGATGGTGGCCGTGTAGGAGTCGTAGTAGGGATCCAGGGCCACGACCTCGTCGCCCGGGTTGACCAGTCCCAGGATCGCCGCGGCGATGGCCTCGGTTGCGCCGGTCGTGACCAGGACCTCGGTGTCGGGGTCGACCTGCTGGCCCCACCAGTGGGCCTGGTGATCGGCGATGGCTCGCCGCAGTGGCGGGATGCCGGGTCCGGGTGCGTACTGGTTGTGCTCGCCCGACCGCAGGGCGGTGACCGCGGCCTCGATGACCTCGTCGGGCCCGTCGGTGTCGGGGAACCCCTGGCCGAGGTTGACGGCGTCGTGTGCGAGCGCCAGCGCCGACATGTCCGCGAAGATCGTCGTGCCCATGCCCGACAATCGATCTGCCGTGCGGTTGGCGTCGTCCGAGGATGTGGAGGAGGGCATGCGACCAGCCTAGATGCCCGATTCCACATCACGCCCCGGTCTGCCACACAGGCCGCGCCTCGTGACGTGGGCGCGACGACACCCTCGGTGCACGACACGCTCGCGAGACAGGCCCCAAGGGCCCGCCTCGCGAACTCTGCCGGCATTCGGACGTCGTCGCATCCCACCTCACGTCGTTGCGACCTGCTCGCAGACAGGCCCGGTCTGCCACACGGGCCGCGCCTCGTGACGTGGGCGCGACGACACCCTCGGTGCACGACACGCTCGCGAGACAGGCCCTAGTGTCGGCGGGACGCACCGACCAATGGAGATCGGGTGGAGGAAATGCAGGGAATCGTGGCGGGGGCCGTCGACCTGGCGGCACAGTGGCTGGATGCCGCCGACCAGGCAGAGACGGCATCGCAACGACGCCAGCGCGAGCAGTTCCAGCAGTTGATCGGCTCACCCGAAGGCGTCGCGTTCACCCGGGTGTTCGTGGATCGGGTCATGCGGGTCGACGATGACGACCTGGCTGCCGAGATCTTCCATGACCTGGTCGTCGAGCACGGGCGCCCCCAGTTCCTGCCCTCGACCGACCGACTCCTGGTTGCCGCCGGAGCCCGAGTCGCTCCGGTCCTGCCTTCCGTGGCGATGCCGCTGGCGCGCCGTCGGGTCCGCCGGATGCTGTCCACGCTGATCGGCCCATCCGAACCGAAGCCCTTGCGGACGACCCTGCGACGACTCACCGATGCCAACTTCCGCGCCAACGTCAACCTGCTGGGCGAGGCCGTGCTCGGCGAGGACGAGGCACGCAACCGCCTGGCAAAGGTGATCGACCTGGTGCGCCGTCCCGAGGTGGACTACGTGTCGGTGAAGGTGTCCGCGATCGCGAGCCAACTGCATCCGTGGGCCTTCGAAGCCAACCTCGACCGGATCCAGGCCCGTCTCGAGGAGTTGTGGCGAGCCGCGAGCGACCGGCCCGATCCGGTGTTCGTCAACCTCGACATGGAGGAGTATCGCGACCTCGACCTGACGGTTGCCGCCTTCACCCGTGTGCTCGAACAGGACGAGTTCGCCCACCTGGATGCCGGCATCGTCATGCAGGCCTACCTGCCGGACTCGGTCGGAATCCTTGACCAGTTGCTGGACTGGGCCAGCGAACGCCACGCCGCGACGGGCGCCACGACCCGGTTCCGATTCGTCAAGGGCGCGAACCTGGCCATGGAGCGGCTCGAGGGAGCGCTGCACGGGCACACGCCCGCGCCGTACCCGGACAAGGCGGCCGTCGATGCCAACTACAAGCACCTCGTGGACATGGCATTCGATCCGGGCCGCCTTGCCGGGGCGCAGGTCGGGATCGCGTCGCACAACCTCTTCGACCTGGCCTTCGCCCACCTGCTCGCCGACGCCCGCGGTGTGGGCGACCGGGTCGGGTTCGAGATGCTGTCGGGCATGGCGACTGCCCAGGCCAACGTGATCGTGCGGCACCGGCCGGTGCGGCTCTACCTCCCCGTGGTCGGAGCCGACGACTTCGATGCCGCCGTGGCCTACCTGTTCCGGCGGCTGGAGGAGAACACCCAGCCCGGCAACTTCCTGACCGAGTCGTTCTCGATCGCACCGGGATCCGAGACGTTCGATCGCCAGGCCGAGGAGTTTCGGGCCTCGGTGGCGGCGCGCGACGACCAGGCGTCGGGATCGCGCCGCTGGACCGGTCACGTCGGCCACCCGACGTATCCCGATGTTCCCGCCCGCGAGACGTCCGGGGTCGCCGCCATGCACACCCCCGTCCCCGACACGGTGGCACTGGCCGGATCGGTTGTCGACGACGCCGGCTTCACCAACTGGCCGGAGGCGGACCCGACCGACCCCGACGTGCGCACGGCGATGACGGCCGAACTCGAGGAGGATCCCGCCGTCGAGGTTGCGCCGCCGCCGACCGTCCAGGAGGTGGATGCCGCCGTGGCCTACCTGTTCCGGCGGCTGGAGGAGAACACCCAGCCCGGCAACTTCCTGACCG
>DATFMD010000068.1:0-3618 GCA_035267125.1 Nitriliruptoraceae bacterium
CGTGCCGCGCCCCACCATGTTCGAGGCGCTGGCCGCCAGCGGCGTCGACATGACGGTCGTCGTCGACCCTGCCTTCGTCGACTCGGGCCTCACGCGGGCCAGCCTGCGGGGAGGGCAGCGACTCGCGCGTCGGGGCCTGGCCGCCACCCTCTCCACGGCAGTGGCTGCAGTGGCCGCTTCGACACGACCTGCGATCGCGTACTGCCACCACCCGGACGTGGACACCGCAGGACACGTCCATGGCCCGGCGACGCCAGCGTGGTCCAGCGCGGTCGCCGCCGTGGACCATGCCCTGCGCACGACGGTCGCGCGGCTGCCCGCCGACGTGGCGGTCGTCGTGGCTGCCGACCACGGGATGGTGGCCGTCGACTCCGACCAGGTCGTCGAACTGGGCCCCGAGCATCCGTTGCTCGACGACGTCGCGTTGGTGGCGGGCGAACCGCGCATGCGAACGGTGGTGGTCGACGAGGGTGTCGCCGTCGACGCGGTCGCGTCTCGTTGGCAGGCCTTCCTTGGCGATCGGGCCACCGTGGCGACGACTGCGCGGGCGGTGGCCGACGGTTGGTTCGGCCCCGGCGTCCGGCCGACCCATGCCCGGCGCCTGGGGGACATCGTGGTGGCCAGCCATGCCGGATCCGTCAGTCACGCCCGTGTCGATCCGCACGGTGGCCGCCTTGCCGGCATGCACGGCTCGTTCACGGCTGCCGAGCGCGACGTCCCCGCCCTCGTGCTGACCGCGTCGGCCGCCTGAGCTGCTGCGACGCGTGCTGACGCCCGGCCGCGACGCCGCCCGGTCCGCGCTCGACACGTGCGTGGCGCCCGGCCACGCGTGGTCCGCGAGCAGCCGGGCGACGTCCACGCCCTCACTGTGCGATGAGCGCACGAACTGGGTGCGTCGCCTACAGTGGCGGTGAGCACGATCACCAAACGACCTGTCGCGCACGCCAGCCAGGGAGCACAGCCATGGAGACAGCATTCGAGGATGACGACGTACTCGTCACGGTGGGAAGCGGCGCCAAGGCGCACGTCTTTCGCCCCCACCAGGGCGCCACCTACAAGGTGCGAACGATGCAGGACGGTGGCAGCGTGTTCGATCGTGCCCTGTGCGGCTCGGGCGGCGAGATGCGCCTGGCAGACGATGACGACCTGTGCAAGACCTGCGCCAGCCTGCTTGACACCGCGGCACAACAGGCAGCAGCCTCCTCGGCCTGACCACGCACTCCACCAAGGACCAAGTGATGAGCAACGTCTACAAGAAGGTCGAGTTGGTCGGTTCGTCCAGCGACTCGATCGAGGACGCGATCCAGATCGCCATCTCCAAGGCCGGCGCGTCCACGCGCAATCTCGACTGGTTCGAGGTCGACGAGATCCGGGGCTGGATCGACGACAACGTCGTGCAGCACTACCAGGTGACGCTGAAGGTCGGCTTCCGCGTGGACGACCAGGACGGCGTGCAGGACTGACGGGGCGGAATTGACGCACGACAGGGCTGCACGTAGGGTCATGCGCCATGATCGCCGACCCCGCCGCCACCGTCGTGTCCGCCCCGGTTCGTCCCGTGGTCGTCCATGCGTGCCTGCCGGTCGGTTCCCCCATCGGGCGCATCATCATTGGACTGCTTCCGTAGCCGGTGCGAGCCGGGCTGCGGAAGCGGCGCCGGCCTCGGTCCCGCCTCGTCTGCCCGTCTCGTTGCCTCACCATCGAGGACGACGTGAGCCACACCCCACTTCCTGCGGCGGACACCCCTGCCACCATCCTGTACGACACCACCCTGCGCGACGGCACCCAGCGCGAGGGCGTCAACCTCACCGTCACGGACAAGGTCAAGGTGGCCCGTCGCATGGACGGGCTGGGCGTGCACTACCTCGAGGGCGGGTGGCCCGGATCAAATCCCAAGGACACCGAGTTCTTCCGCCGGTTCGCCGACGGTGACGAAGCCCCCTTGCAGGCCACGCTGACGGCCTTCGGCATGACGCGGATGGCCGGCAACGCCGTCGAGGCCGATCCACTGCTGGCCGGACTGCTGGCAGCTCACACCGACGTGGTGTGCCTGGTGGGCAAGTCGTGGGGCTACCACGTCGACGAGGCGCTGGGCGTGCCTCGCGCAGAGAACCTGGCGATGGTCACCGACTCGGTGCGCCACCTGGTCGCCAACGGTCGTCGTGTGTTCTTCGACGCCGAACACTTCTTCGACGGCCACCGGCGTGACCGCGACTACGCGATTGCCGTGGTCGAGGCCGCGGCCGAGGCCGGTGCCGAGGCGGTGGTGCTGTGTGACACGAACGGCGGGGCGATGCCGTGGGAGGTTGCCGACGTCGTGCGCGAGGTGGGAGCCCGCGTCACGGCCGACGTGGGCGTGCACTTCCACGACGACGGTGGCTGCGCGGTGGCCAACTCGATGCTGGGCCTGGAGGCCGGTGCCGTGCAGGTGCAGGGCACGGCCAACGGCCTGGGGGAACGGTGTGGCAATGCGAACCTGTTCACCGTCATGGCCGACCTGCAACTCAAGCGCCACCTCGAGATCATCTCGCCGGACCGCCTCGAACGACTGACCGAGGTCAGCCATGCCGTCGCCGAGATCTGCAACCAGGCGTCGCCCTCGGTGCAGCCCTACGTCGGCCACACGGCGTTCTCGCACAAGGCCGGCCTGCATGCCTCGGCACTGGCCAAGGCACCCGACATGTACAACCACATCGATCCGAAGGCCGTGGGCAACGGGCAACGATTGATCGTGTCGGAGCAGTCGGGCCGTTCCAACATCGTGCTCAAGGCCGCCGAGCTCGGCCTCGACATCGACGCCGACGATGCCGCCACCGTGCTGGCCGAAGTGAAGCAGCGCGAAGCCGCCGGCTGGGTCTACGACGCCGCCGATGCCTCCTTCGAACTGCTGTTGCGGCGTGTCACGGGCCGCATCGACCGGGCCGACGAGCCGTTCCACACGCTGCACTTCCGCGTGTCCGTGGGAGGTGGATGGGAAGGACTGGGTGCGCCGGACATGCGGGCGACGATGGCACGCCTGCGGGGCGACGACGACGGTGCCGTCGATGCTGCCACCCTGGCCGCGGCGGTGGCCGCGGGTTCGAGCGCGCCGGCCGAGGCCATCCTCGCCGTCACCATCGCGGGCGAACGCAGGTTGGGCGCGGGTGAAGGCAACGGACCGGTGGACGCACTGGCCAACGCCTTCCGCAACGCCGCCAACGGCACCTGGCCGGAACTCCTCGACGTGCGGCTGAGCGACTACAAGGTGCGCATCCTCGAGGCCACGGCCGGGACCGAGGCCGTGACCCGGGTCCTGGTCACCTCGACCGACGGCGTCGACACCTGGGACACCGTGGGTGTCGACGCCAACATCGTCGAGGCATCCTGGCGCGCGCTGTCGGACGCCTGGACCTACGCCATCCTGCGGCGGACCTGGCGCTGACGCCAGCGCCGTTGCGCCACCCGGGCCCCACGGCCCTGACCGTCGTGCCGCTGCGCCCGCGCCGCCCGCCGCGGGCGCGTTCGCGGCGCCGCTAGCGTGGTGGCTCGAGCCCCTTCCACCACCGTTGCACAGGACCTGCTGGATGCCCCGTTTCGTGCGCTACGCCGGCCAGTCCGGCCCCGAGTTCGGCGTCGTCG
>DATFMD010000069.1:0-3667 GCA_035267125.1 Nitriliruptoraceae bacterium
GCCTTCCCCCGGCACCCCGCGCCTTCCCCCGGCGCCCCCCGCGCGTTCTCGGTACCTCCGCCTTCGCTCGCCCTCCCGGACGCGCAATCGTTTCGGGCGGCCGGCTCGCGACCGTGGTGGTCGTGGGCCCGTGCCGGGTCCCCCCCGGGGCCCGGCACGGGCGGCCGCCAGGTGTCCGTCCCCCGAGGTGGACACCGTGCAGCGGTCATGGAGAGCAGGCTGGTCCGACCGTGATACATGTTCGCGTCGTCGATCGTTGCCGACTTCGTCGGCCCCGCCCTCCCGGCACACGTCGATGGTGGGGCCCGAACATGGGTCCCACCATCGAACGGTGTGCCGTGGTTCGGCGACGTCAGCCGGCTGGCAGCAGCACGGCGTCGATGAGGTGGACGGTGGCGTTGTCGGTCTGGACGTTGCCACACACGACGTTGGCGGTCACGGCGCCCGAGGACACCGTCATTGCCTCGCCATCGAACTCGAGGTCGGCACCATTGAGAGTGGTCACGGTGCCGGCGTCGGTCAGGGCAGCGGCGTCCATCTGGCCCTCGGCCACGTGCAGGGTCAGCACGGTGGTCAGCAGGCCCTCCGGGTCAGCCATTGCGGCGTCCAGGGTGGCAGGATCGAGGTCGTCGAAGGCCGGGTCGATCGGTGCGAACACCGTCAGGGCCTCGGCGCCGTTGAGGGTGTCGACCAGGCCGGCTTCGCCGACGGCGGTCACGAGCGTGGACAGCAGCGGGTTGGCGGATGCAGCGGTGGCAACCGGGTCGTCGGCCATGCCCTCGCTGGAACCTTCGCCGTCGGTCGGGATCTGGTCGCAGGCATCACCGACGGGTTGCATCGTCAAGGCTGATTCGCCCTCGGTGGCCATCTCGTCGGTCATCGCCTCGCTGGCCATCTCGGTCATGTCGTCGGTCATCGCTTCGGTGGTCATGTCGTCGGTCATCGCCTCGGTCATCGCCTCGGTGGCCGTGTCGGACGAGGTGTCCTCGTCGGCACTGCCGCCACAGGCGGTCAGGAGCATGGCCACGGCGGCGACGCCGGCCACGGCGGAGGTGCGGAAGGGGGTGCGCATGTGCGGATCCTTGCTGGAAGGTTGAGTGGGCGTGCGGGGTGGTGCCTGGTGCAGCGGCGGTGGGGCCGCCAAGCGGTGCATCGGGCACGGCTCGGAGGTGGTTCGTGGTGGGCCCACCCGTGGTTTGCCCGTCGCCTGCATTCGTCGCTGGGAGTCAGCGCGGGAGTCCACCCTGGGAGTGGGCCATGGGAGTGGGCCTTGGGAGTCGGCCCCGGGAGTCAGCCCTGGGAGTCGGTCACCATCACGGCCAGGGAGTGCCATCCGGTTGCCCCACTCGGGAACGGGGGTTGGCGTTGCTCGGGTTGGGTCACGCCATCCCCGTCGGTTGCCCGCACGGTGAGTTGGTGGCGTCCCGCCTCGACTGCGGTCGTGTCCCAGCGCAGGACCCACTGTCGCCACGTGTCGGCGCTGACCTCGTCGGCCAGCTCTGCCTCCCGAAACTCGCCGTCATCGACACGCACCTCGACACGGCTGATGCCACGCGTCTGCGCCCAGGCCACTCCTGCCACGGCCACTGAACCGCGCTCGACGGTTGCCAGGCCCGACGGCGTGTCGATCCGGCTCGCGACCTTGATCGGCGCATCCTCGACCCATCCGCGCTCCACCCAGTACTGGTCGAAGGCCTCGAAGGTCGTCGCCTCGTTCTCGGTGAGCCACTTCGTGGCCGAGACGTAGCCGTAGAGCCCGGGCGTGACCAGCCGCAGGGGAAAGCCGTGTGCGGCCGGCAGCGGTTCGCCGTTCATGCCCCAGGCGACCAGGGCGTCACGGTCGAAGGCGGCCTCGGTCGGAAACCCGGCCGTCCAACCGTCGTGGGCGCGTCCCACCAACTGGCTGGCCCCATCTGCCACGCCTGCTCGATCGAGCACGTCGGCGAGGCGAACGCCCTGCCAGCGGGCGGTGCCGACAAGGCCGCCACCGACCTCGTTGCTCACGCACGTGAGGGTGATGGGCACGTCCACGCTGTCCATGGCGAGGAGTTCGTCGTAGGTGAACGTGACCTCGCGGTCGACCATCCCGTGGATGCGCAACGTCCAGCCATCGGCGGACAGGCGGGGCACGGTCAGGGCCGTGTCGATGCGGTAGAAGTCGTCGTTGGAGGTGACGAACGACGACAGGCCGGGCACGTCCGGGTGGGCGCCGGCCGGGATCGCCGGGGCCGCCGAACTGGGCGTCGGCAGGTCCGGCGCCGCTGCACGCGTGGCCAGGCCACGCGTGCGCTGGATCCACTGGCCGCCCGCGACCGTGGCCAGGCCGAAGGTCAGCGAGCCACCTGCAAGCGCCAGGAATCGACGCCGAGGGATCTGGTGCGACCCGGGGTCGATGGCGGCCGGGGACTGGCTTGGTGTGCGCGTCCCGGACGAAATGTCGTCGGTTGTGCGCACGCTGGGGTCGGTACCGGGTTGCGCCGGCGGGGAGTGGCTTGGTGTGCGCGATTGGGACGGGATGTCGTCGGTTCTGCGCACGCTGGTGTCGCTGCCGGGGCTGGAGTCGGAAGCGGCCTCGGAGTGGTCGCCGTCGGTCGCACGGGTCGCATCGGGGTCGGGCTCGACACGGGGACCGGCATCGCGTGGCGTCATGACGAGGAGCAGGGGGACGGCCACGACGGCGGCCACCACCGCGGGGACCAGGTCCAGCGCCGAGGCACTCGAGCCCGCCAGCGCTGCGATTCCCGCCACGGCCGCGAGTGCAATGGTCGCGATCACGGCCAGGACCCGCCGGGTGCGCGCGAGGATGCCGATGCCGGCCGCAACTGCGGCGACGACCACCACGATGCCGCCCAAGAGCACGGCCTTGTCCGCCGTGCCGAACGTGTCGATCGCGAACTGCTTGACCGGCTGGGGCACGCGGTCCACGACCTGGTCGCCGATGCTGATGACGGGGGAGGGCCACGCCGGTCGCAGGCTGGCGACCAGTTCTGCGGCTCCCAGGCCGGCGGCCGCGGCCGCGATCCCGGCCAGCGCGCTGGACCAGGGACTTGGTCGCCACGCCTCACCGTCATCGGCGGGCGCGGCAGCGCCGTCTCCGGGCGGGCGTGTCGCCTCGGCACGGACGGGGGAGGTGTGCGCGGGATTTGCGTCGTCGGATGCGGGCGCCATGCAGTGGTCCTCACGAGGGGAGTGCCCGTGGTTCGCACCGAGCCCGACGCCCGGTTTGGTGCAACGCAGTGGATGTGCTCGGCCGCGAGTGGCCCGGCGGCACTGTCAAGGCAGGCAACCGACTCGGGATTCGAATCCGGCTGGGACCCGCACGGCCACAACCCCACCTCAGGTGCGTCCGGGCTGGTGCAGTTCATGCCCGACACCTGGGCCGGCTACGGCCCCGGCGGTGCCTGGGCCGGCCGGCCCCCGCCCGGCCATCCCGTGTTCGACCCCGCCACCCACATGACCGCCGCCATGGCGCTGTTCTGTCACAACCTCACCGCCATGCAGGCCCACCTCGCCACAACCGGCAAGCCGGTCACGCTCCTGGACGCCGTCGCTGTCTGCCACGTCGCCGGCTGCGGCCGCGTCACCCGATCCACCTCCGGCATCCCCACCGCCGCCGACACCGCCGCAACCGGTTGCGGACCCGACTGTGTCGCAACCATCACCGCCT
>DATFMD010000070.1:0-8972 GCA_035267125.1 Nitriliruptoraceae bacterium
GACGCCCCCAGGTTCGTGACCTCGGGACTCGTCAGCTTGAGGTGGGACCGGAACTGCTCGACCTTGCCCGAGAACGCGGCCAGCGTCCCCGGGGGCAGCGAGTTGGGGCGCCACGGCTGGTTGAACCAGGTCACCAGGAAGGTCGGTCCGGCATCGGTGGCAACGACGGCCTCGGCGATCTGCAGTCGGCCACGACGGCCTCGGCGCGGCACGCTGCGCGTGGACCAGTCCGTGACGGTGCCGACCAGGGTCGCCGGCTCCCCGACCGTGACCGCGGTCAGGTCCATCAGTTCGCCCAGGTCGTTGTGGCGGCGCGGCCAGTGGCTGACGAGGTCGTCGATCGTGGTGATGCCGAACGCCTCGTCCAGGCGGCGCGCCGACACGTCCCCCAGCCCCTCGATCGCCGTCACGGCATCGTCGCGCTGCAACTTCATCGACGACGAGCCGTCACCGGTGCACCGGAACGCCCTCGGCACCGATCAACCAGCGCGAGGTCGGCAGTCCGGCCTCGAGCAACTCGACGTCGGCGTCGGGCACGCGCGCCTCGACGGCGGCCACGAACGCCTGCCGCTCGGCGGCCGTGGTGCCGGCACCGGCAAACATCGTCACCAACTCGGCGCCGTCGTCCAGCAGGTGGTCCAGCACTGCCTCCATGACCTCGTCGATGTCGTGCGAGGCCGCCACGATGTCACCACGCACGATGACGAGCAGTTCGCCCTCCTCGACGTCACCCACCGCCGTCGTTGCAGGGCGCACGGCGCCGACGACCTCGCCCACCACGACGTCTGCGGCCGCCGCGTCGAGCAACTCGATGTCGACGTCGACGTCGTCACGCACGGCCAGGGCGGCCAGGCTGGCCGGCACCGAGGTGGCCGCGCCGACGACGTGCAGCGTCGGGCCCTCCTCGGCCTGGGAGACCCGTGCCGCCTGCTGCGCCGTGGGCACCACGTTGCGATGGCCGGGCAGCACCAGCACCTCGTCGGCATGGACCTCACCCGCGGCCCTGAGCAGGTCGGCCACGGACGGCAGGTTGCCGGGTTCAGCGACGACGACCTTGACGCCGTCGGTGTCGACCATTGCAGCCAGGTCGGCGCTCGGCAGCACCACGATGTGACCGACCGCACGATGGACTGACTGAGGTTCGACGGTGGGCTGGTCGATCTGGTCGGCGAAGGCGTGGACCTCCACTCGTTGGGTCGTGCCACGTCGTTCCCCGGCCGCCACGGCGTCGTCGACCTCGTTGGTGTGCACGTGCACGTTCAGCAACCCGCCGCAGGCCACGACGACGACCGAGTCACCCAACTCGGTGAGTTCGGTTCGCAACGGGCCGGCTTCGTCGTCGGGTGCCTCGAGCAGGTACTGGACCTCGTACTGGTAGACCAGCGAGCCCGACTCCCGCGGCAGCGGGCCCCGCCCGGTGGCGCGTCGCACCGGCGGCGGCTGCGACGGCACGTCGGAGCCCTGCAGGTGGGCGCGCAACCCGATCATCGCGACTTCCAGACCACGGGCACCGGCGTCGACCACGCCCGCAAGCCGGTTCTCCTCCAGGACGTCCCGGGTGCGGGCCACGGCCAGTGCCAGGGCGTCGGTGACCTGTTCGAGCGCGCGGGGCAGGTCGAGGTGGTCAGCTCGTGCCCGCTCGCCGGCCGCCACCGCCTCGTCCAGCGCCGACAGGATCGTTCCGTCCAGGGGTTCCGCCACGGCGTCGTAGGCATAGTCACAGGCGGCGCCGAGGAAATCGGCCAGGTCGGCCGTGTCGAGCGGGTCGTCAGTGGTCCGTTCCAGCAGGGCCCGCAGCACCTGCGAGAAGATCACGCCGGAGTTGCCACGGGCGCCACGCACGGCGCCGTGGCCGAGTTGGTCGATGCGCTCCTCGGCGCTGGCTTCCGGGTCGACTTCGGCCAGGGCGGACCGGACGGTCATGACCATGTTGGTGCCGGTGTCGCCATCCGGCACCGGGAACACGTTGAGGGCATCGAGTTCCTCGCGGGCCTGCCCCAGCGCAGCCTCGATCGTGGCCACCACGTCCGGCATCGTTTCGCGTGTGACGGCGCGACCGGGACGATGGTCGGAGTCGACCGGTTCGACCGGTTCAACCGGATCCCGCTGCTGGTCGGCGCCGGGATCGGGCACGGGCGGGGTCGCCATGGCCTCTTCCTCCCGGTCGTCGGTGGCTGCAGTCGGACACGCGCCGTCTCGACTGGCACCGACAAGCCTAATCGCCTGGTCGGGACACGCTGCAGAACTTCTTGGCACCACGGACCCCGACGGCCTTCATGCACTGGCTTCGGTCCGGACTTGCGGCCCACGGGCGCTCCCCATGATCCCCGTTCGCCTCCTCGTCGCCGGCACCTGCACCCACCTCGATGTCGCCGCCCTGGCCAGCGGCGACCTGCCTGGCCTGCACCGCTCATCGTCGAGGACATGCGCGACGACAGCCACCTGCCCAAGGGCGAGGTCGTCGGCCACCAACTGATCATGGTGGCCACGAGACCATGTGACACCCGTGACGCCGCTGTGGGCCACGGTCCAGGATGTTGTCCACATCGGTGCATCCCCACTTCTCGAGACGCGACGCGTTCGTACTGTTCGGGACGAAACATCACCGAAGACAACGAAGGATCTCACCGTGAACACCACCCAACTGGTCGGCCGGCTGACCGCCGACCCCGTCCTGCGCCACACGTCCAACGGCACCCCCGTGACGGACGTCCGACTGGCCGTCGATCGTCGCGGCGACGGCACCGACTTCATCTCTGTGACCGTGTGGTCGCGCACGGCCGAAGTCGTCACCGAACACCTCGAGCGAGGCCGTCGCGTCGGCGTGACCGGCCGGCTCGAACAGCAGCAATGGACCGACAAGGCGTCGGGGACCAACCGTGAACGTCTCGTCGTCGTGGCCGACTCCATCGAGTTCCTCGACGCACCCCGCCGCACGACTGACCAGACCGACCAGCCGGAATCGGCCGACAGTCCTGCACCAGCACCGGTGTAGGTCCGCTGCGCCATCGCGCAGCCGACGCGGTCGCCGCCCTGCCCCCGGGGTGGCGACCGTCTCGCTGCGTCCCGGGGCGACACCCGTTCAGCGGCGCCCGGCCGCCTCTTCCAGCATGGTCCGCATCAACTCGTGGACCAGGTTCACCGCCTGGAGCGGCCGCAGCATGACCTTGAAGTTCTGGATGCGTCCGTCCTCGTCGAAGCTGATCAGGTCGACACCGTTGACGAAGGTGCCGTCGATCGTGGTCTCGAACTCCAGCACGGCATCGTGGTCACCGCGGACATCACGCACGTAGGCGAACGTGTCGTTGCCGAGCACCGACAGCGCCGCCCCCAGGTACATGCCCGTGACCGCCTTGCCTCGTTGCGGCGTGTGCACGACGGGTGAATGGAAGACCACGTCGTCTGCGAGCAGTGCATCGAGCGCCGCCATGTCGCGGGTTGCGACCACGTCGTGCCATGCGTCCACGGGGTGGGTCATTGCTGCTCCTGGGGCCGGGACCCGGGTTGGGTCGAGCGTTGCGCGGGGTCGATCGTTGCGCGGGGTTGAGCGTTGGTCGGGGTTGAGCGTTGGTCGGGTCGGGATTGCGCGAGGTCGCCCGCCGGTTTGGTCGAGCGTTGCGCGGGGTCGAACGTTGGTCGGGTCGAGCGCTGCTTGGGTCGAGCGCTGCTTGGGTCGGGCGTCAGGTTGGGTTCTCGGACGCCGTCGGGTCGGTCTCGGACTGCCCGGCGCCCGCGAACCCCTCGAATGCCGTGGTCGTGGTGGTGGCCGCCACCACGCGGCCGCGACTGACGACCCAGCGGGGTGCCTGGTGGTCGCGCAGGACGTCGACGAGGCGTTCGTGGTGGTGCACCACAAGGTTGGCGGGGTTGCCCTCGACCAGGCGATGGCGCGCGATGCCGAGGACGTCGGCGGCACGCGTCGTCACCAAGTCGATGAGCCGCTCCTGGCGTTCGACCGACAGCCACCCCAGTGCATGCGCGCACAGGAACGCGATCTCGAGCATGTTGTGGCGCCCGAACGGGTAGTAGGCATCCGAGATGTCGTCCTGCCCAAGTGCCACCGGCAGGCCCAGTTCGTCGAACAGGTCGACGGGCAGGTGCAGCGGCCCGGTCTGGGGATCGCTGACGAAGGTCAATCCGGCGGCTGCGGCCAGGCCGGCCAGGCGCAGTTGCGATGGCCGCTCCCACGTGCCGACGGCGCGAGCATGGCAGGCCACGCCGCGCCCGACCAAGCCGTGGTCCAGCATCGCCACGCCGAGCATCTCGGTGGTGCGCAGCGCCGGATCCCCGGCGTCGTCGGTCAGCATGGCGACCCGGCTGCCGGTGCGCGCCGCCAGTTCGCAGGCCCAGTCGACGTGGCGCTGGGCATCTCGATCCGAGTGCTCGATCCAGGGAATGCCCCCGACGACGTCGGCTCCTGCCTCGAGCGCCTCCTCGCACAACGCCGCCGCGCCCGGGTCCCGGACCACCCCGTCCTGGGGAAAGGCGACGATCTGCAGGTCGACCACGTCGCGAAAGTCCGCGACCCCCTCGAGGACCCCGTGGAGGCCCTCCAGGCCACCCGTGGTGTCCACGTCCACGAAAGCCTGCATGTGCAGGGTCCCGTGACGCACCGCCTCCTCCAGGGCACGTCGCACGTTCGGTGCGATCCACGCGCGGTCGTAGTCGTCCTTGACCGCGCGCGCGAGTTCGATCGCCGTCATGGCCGATCCCATGGATCCTGCGGTGTAGGCACCCAATGCCTCGTCACCGACGCGGTCGAGGGAGTAGACCTTGTCCAGGTGCATGTGGCCGTTGACGAAACTCTCCGTGACCAGTCGCCCGTCCGCCGCGAGCACCCGCTGGGCGTCCACCGTGTCGGCCGCAGCGATCGCCACCAGGTCACCGCCGTCGATGCCCAGGTCCACGACACGACCGTCACGAAGTCGCGCGGACCTGACTGCCAGTTCGAACACGACGGCTCCACGATTCGCCTGCCGCGAACCCTAGCCCCGGCACCCACACCCAAGTTGCACCGCACGCACACGCCCCGCTGCACGACCCAGCCCGCCACCACGAGCCTGCAATCCCGCGCACGGCCACCCGCACCCACGACCCCAGTGTGCGCACAGCCGACGACATCTCGTCCGGGGCGCGCACACCACGCCACACCCGGCCGACCCACCCCCACCGCCCACGCAAGTGTGCGCACAGGAGACGAGATCCCGTCCGAATTGCGCACACCAGGCGACACCCACCCACCGCAAGCCGCCGCCACCCCAGTGTGCGCACAGGAGACGAAATCCCGTCCAACACGCGCACACCAGGCCGCACCCGGCCACCGGCGACGCCTCCGTGCGCATCGACGACGACATTCCGTCCGAATTGCGCACACTGGGCCACAACGGGGTGCGCGCGGCGAGGGCTACGCGACGCGGGTGAACAGGTAGGCGAAGGGCGACCTCGTGTAGGCGATGCCACGCCCCGTCTCGTGGAGCAGGTCGGCGGACACCTCGACGTCCTTGCGGGCCACCATCCACCGGTCGAGGTCCGACGCATCGACGCGATGGGCCCCCGCACGGGACGTGACCACAGCCGCCAGCTCCAGTCGTGGGTCCAGACCGGCCATGGCGGCATCACCGTGGCTGGAGTTGACCAGCAGAGTGCCGCCGACCCGGAGGTGCTGGGTGCAGTGCTCGGACACGAATCCGGCGTACACGGAAATCAGCAGGTCGAAGTGGCCCTCGGGCAGGTCGAGCGGTGTCGTGTAGTCAGCATGCAGGAAGGTGATCCGGGAGTCGGGCGGCGAGCCTCGGCGGGACGCCACGATCGCCCGGACTCCGTCGCGATCACCGAAGAAGCGGTTGGCACGCTTGTCGACGTCGACATACGTCACCGAGGGAAAGACGAACGACGGGGCGAGGTCGACGTAGCTGCCCGGGTACAGCACGGTCCGCGCGTCGACGACGTCGGACTCCGCGACGGCCCGATACAGCGGTTCGCGATCGCCGACGGCCTTGTCCTGTCGGGCCCACAATTGCGCGGTGGTGTTGCGTGTCATGGGCAGCCCTTCGATGTCTGCTTACGGGTCGCGGAACGGTCAGTGCCTGGCCTGCCACACAACTGGCCCGCCGACACCAGTGTGCGCACCGGCGACGACATCCCGTCCGAACTGCGCACACCAGGCCACACCCGACGCATTGTGCGCACCGGCGACGACATGCCGTCCGAACTGCGCACACCAAACCGCACCGCCTGCCCGGCGACCCCAGTGTGCGCACAACCGACGACATCCCGTCCGAACTGCGCACACGAAGGCAGACCCGGCGAACCGGACGACGGTGCGACCTGTGCAACACCGCTGTCGTCGACAAACCCGAGCCCACGACGACGGCCGCCACCCTTCGGGTAGCGGCCGTGAAGTCGAGGGGGCAGGGTCAGACAGCGGCGCGCTGGACCTTGCCGGCCTTGATGCAGGAGGTGCACACGTCGACGCGCTGGACGCGGCCTTCGTGTTGGACCTTCAGACGCTGGATGTTGGGGTTCCAGCGACGGCTCGAGCGGCGGTGGGAGTGGCTGACCTGCTTGCCGAACCACGGGCCCTTGCCGCAGATGTCACACTTGGACGCCATGGCTTGCTCCTTGGTGGCGGGACATGCACGTCCCGGGAAGTCGTGATGGGACGTTCTGGGAGGAAACGTCGAGAAAATGGGGAACTGCGCCACGCAGGGCGCATCGATCGACAAGGTTACCAGAACGGCTCGTGGGTCGTGCAGCCACGCTCACCGGCCAAACGCCCACCGGCCACGAACCAGCCGGCCAAACGCCCAGCGGCCAGCGGGCTTGGGCCCATCGGCCAGCGGGCTTGGCCCCACCGGCCATCGGCCAGCGGCCAGCCGGCCAGACGACGACCCGCCAATCGGGCCCGAGCCAACGCCTGGTCAGCCGCCCAATCGTGCATCGTCGGCAGCAGCCTCCATGGCGAGGTCGAGCAGTCGCGCCACCAACTGCGGGTACGTCAACCCCTGCGCCTGCCACAGCATCGGCAGCATCGACGACGGCGTGAAGCCCGGGATCGTGTTGATCTCGTTGAGGTGGAGCGTCCCGTCCCGTTCGAGGAAGAAGTCGATGCGAGCCATTCCGCGACATCCGATGGCGAGCCATGCCTGTTCGGCGATCTCGCGGATGCGGTCGGCAGTCGCGTCGTCGATGTCGGCGGGCACGTGCAACTGGGAATCGTCGAGGTACTTGGCCTCGAAGGTGTAGAACTCACCAGCCGGCACGATCTCGCCGGGTGCGGTGAGCTCGATCTCGTCGTTGCCCAGCGCGCCGACCTCGACTTCGCGCGGCTGGTCGAGGCCCTGCTCGACGATGACCGTGCGATCGAACTCGAACGCCGTGGCGAGACCCCCGACGAGTTCGTCGCGGTGGTGGGCCATGGTGATCCCGATGGACGAGCCCTGGCGCGCCGGCTTGGTGAACATCGGGTAGGACAACGCGCCCTCGATCTCGTCGACGACGGCAGTCCGTTCGCGGTCCCACCGCGCCCGCGTCACCGGCAGGTACGGCACCTGGGGCAGCCCGCGGGCCTTGAAGGCCAACTTCATGGCGCGCTTGTCGATGCCCACCGACGACGCGGTCACGTCGGCGCCCACGTAGGGCACGCCAACTGTCGTCAGGAAGCCCTGGATCGCACCGTCCTCGCCATAGGGGCCGTGCAGGACCGGGAAGGCGACGTCGACGCTGCCGAGGTCCTCGACCGTGTTGCCGTCGAGGCGCAGCAGGTGGGCGCCGTCGTCGGCCTGCACGAGCGTGACGGGATCGCCGGCGTCGGAGGCGACCTCGGGCAGCGGCGCGCCCGGTCGGGGTTCGATGACCCCGTCGGTGAGTCGCCAGCGGCCGTCACGGGTGATGCCGACGGGCAACACGTCGAAGCGGTCGCGGTCGATCGCCTCGAGCACGGACTTGGCCGACAGGCACGACACCGGGTGCTCACTGGACCGGCCGCCATACGCCACCAGCACTCGTCGCCGCGCTGCCATGCAAGTCTCCGTCGTCGCTCCGGCGATTGCCCGGATCGCCACCCGTGATGGTGCCACGTGACCGTACCGGCGGGCCAGCCATGACCACGACGCCCGGTCCTATACTCCGGCAGCGTGCCCCGCTCCCAATCGCGGGCATCGTCGCCCGGTCCGGGCCGCACGTCCTCCAACCAGGAGCAGCAGCGCCATGGCAGCCATCAACTTCGACGGGCGGGTCGCGATCGTGACGGGAGCAGGTGGCGGCCTGGGGCGCAGCCACGCCCTGACCCTGGCAGCGCGGGGCGCCAAGGTCGTCGTCAATGACCTCGGCGGCGCGCGCGACGGCACTGGCACGGGTTCCGAGATGGCCGACCAGGTCGTGGCCGAGATCACGGAGGCCGGCGGCGAGGCCATCGCCAACTACGACGGCGTGCACACCTGGGAGGGTGGCGAGGCGATCGTCGCCGCGGCCACCGACGAGTGGGGGCGCGTCGACATCGTCGTCAACAACGCCGGGATCCTGCGCGACGTCACCTTCCACAAGATGGACCAGGCCCAACTCGACGCCGTCATCAAGGTCCACCTCTACGGCGCCTTCCACGTCACACGAGCCGCCTGGCCGCACATGCGTGACCAGGGCTACGGCCGCGTGGTCACCACCACGTCGGGCTCGGGCCTGTACGGCAACTTCGGCCAGTCCAACTACAGCGCCGCCAAGCTGGGCCTGGTCGGCCTGACCCGGACACTCGCCCACGAGGGCGCCAAGTACAACATCAACGCCAACGCCATTGCGCCGGTCGCCGCATCGCGCATGACCGAGGACATCCTGTCCGACCAACTGCGCGACCTGCTGCTGCCCGAGCACGTGTCGCCGCTGGTGGCATGGCTGTGCGCCCAGGAGTGCACCGCCACGGGACGGACCTATTCGGTCGGTGGGGGCTACATCGCACGCGTCGCCATCGTGGAGGGTGC